>JAZRFY010000031.1:0-10510 GCA_045643885.1 Eubacteriales bacterium
CAAGGGTTCCAGAAAATCAACTCCCTTTGCAGCTCAGTCTGCAGCAGAGACAGCAGGTAAGGCTGCTATGGAACACGGACTTAAGACTGTTGAAGTGTTTGTAAAAGGTCCCGGTTCAGGACGTGAATCCGCAATCCGTGCATTGGAAACAGTTGGTCTTCAGATCACAATGATCAAGGACGTAACTCCTATTCCTCACAACGGTTGCAGACCCCCCAAACGTAGAAAAGTTTAATATTGGAGGATTTACAAAATGGCAAGATATACAGGTCCTGCATGTAAGCTCTGCCGTAGAGAAGGCACAAAGCTTTATCTCAAGGGCGAACGCTGCACATCAGGTAAATGCGCACTTGACCGCAGACACTCTGCTCCCGGTCAGCACGGTGCAAACAATAAGAAACTCAGAGAATACGGACGTCAGCTTCGTGAGAAGCAGAAGACAAAGAGATACTACGGTGTTCTTGAAAAGCAGTTCAAGAACTACTATGTAGAGGCTGCAAGAAAGCCCGGTATCACAGGTGAAAACCTCCTTTGCTTGCTTGAAAGAAGACTTGACAACGTTGTATACAGAATGGGCTTTGCAGAAAGCCATAAGGAAGCTCGTCAGATCGTTCTTCATGAGCACATCGAGCTCAACGGCAAGAAGGTAAACGTTCCTTCCATCCTTGTTAAGGCTGGTGACGTTATCACAGTTCGCGAGAACTTCAGAAATTCTGAAAAGTGCAAGGCACTCATCGAGAGCGCTCAGACAAAGTCTGCTCCCAAGTGGCTTGAAGTTAATAAGGAAAACATGAGCACAAAGGTTCTTACACTTCCCGCTCGTGAAGATATCGACTTCGAGTTCGAAGAACAGCTTATCGTCGAACTTTACTCCAAGTAATACCTCGGGTACCGTATGTATCGTACCCGTGGTTGCTTGGCAATACTGGATGACGATTTTAGTACGGAGAAAACTATCCCCTGTAGACACAGAGAAATATTATTAATGGAGGTTATTTGGAATGATTGAAATAGAGAAACCTAATATTACAACAGTTGACTTAAGTGAAGACGGTAGATTTGGTAAATTCATCGTTGAGCCCCTTGAAAGAGGATACGGCACAACTCTTGGAAACTCCCTTCGCAGAGTGCTTCTCAGCTCTCTCCCCGGTGTTGCAGTAACAAACATCAAGATTGATGGCGTATTGCACGAGTTTTCAACAATCACAGGTGTTAAGGAAGACGTAACAGAGATCGTTCTTAACGTTAAGGGCATCACTGCTAAGCTTCACACAAATTCTCCCAAGACAGTTGTTATCGACGTGGTTGGTGAGCAGGTAGTTACTGCCGGCGACATCAAGCAGGATTCCGACATCGAGATCCTCAACCCCAATCACCACATCGCAACCGTTGCTCAGGGTGAGAGATTCTATATGGAACTCACTTTCGATAACGGCCGTGGTTACGTATCTCAGGACAGAAATAAGCAGATTCACACATCTCTTCTTGGTCCCAACGTTTCCGCTCCTATCGGAACAATCTATACAGACTCTATCTACACTCCCGTTTACAACGTACGTTATACTGTTGACAGCACACGTGTGGGAACAGTAACCGACTATGACAAGCTCACAATCGAGATTGAAACAAACGGTACTATCTCCGCAAAAGAGGCGGTTTCCCTCGGAGCCAAGATTCTCAACGAGCATCTCAACTTGTTCGTGGATTTGTCCGAAGAAGCAAGAAATGAAAGCATCATGGTTGAAAGAGAAGAAACCATCAAAGAAAAGGTTCTTGAGATGACCATTGAGGAACTTGACATGTCTGTTCGTAGCTTCAACTGCTTGAAGCGTGCAGGCATTGATACAGTAGAAGATTTGACCAACCGTACCGAAGAGGATATGATCAAGGTCAGAAATCTTGGTAAGAAGTCGCTTGAGGAAGTAATCCAAAAGCTCGCTTCCTTGGGACTTACACTTAAGAAGGAAGAAGACTAATTCTTAAGTACCCAAAGAAAGTTAAAAGTTAGATTTATTAATCAATAAGGAGGAAATTAAGCGATGCTTAACAGAAAGCTTGGCAGAACATCTGCTCATAGAAATGCAATGCTTCGCGGTCTTGTAACATACCTTCTTGAAAACGGCTCTGTAGAAACAACTCTCACAAGAGCTAAAGAAGTTCGTTCTGTTGCAGAAAAGATGATCACACTTGGTAAGAAAAACACTCTTGCAAGCCGTCGTGCTGCTCTTTCCTACATCACAAAGGAAGACGTTGTTACCAAAGTGTTCAATGAGATTGCTCCTAAATATGAAGGACGTAACGGTGGTTACACTCAGATTTATAAGCTTGGTCCCCGCCGTGGTGACGGAGCTGAAATGGCAATCATCAAATTGGTTGACTAATTTGATACCGCAATTAGCAATATAAATTAAACACCCAAGCAAAAGCTTGGGTGTTTTTTTGCGCCTTTTGGAGGATTTTTGTCCGACAAAGCCTTATTTTAGCTTATTTAATAGGCTAAGGAGCTTGTCGGTGTCACTTTTTGTGTTGTAGATGCCAAAGGATGCCCGTATAGCCCCCGTATTTTCGGTTTTGAGGGATTTGTGGGCTAGAGGTGCACAATGAAAGCCTGAACGAACACACACGTTATTTTCACTTAATATGGAGGATATAGCCTCTGCACTGAAATCGTCAATATTGAAAAGAAGGGTGCTTCCCTCGAAATCCTTAGCATATACCCTTGCTCCCTTTATATTTAAAAGTCTGTCACGCAGATATCTGTAAAGCTCGCGCTCGTGCTCTCTTATATAGGATGCCCCTATGATGTTTATCTCTTTTATTCCTTCGTTAAGTCCTACAATCGATGGAAGGGGGAGTGTGCCCGACTCATACCTTTCGGGAATGATATCGGTCATATATGGCTCTAAGGAATTTATTCCGTTTCCGCCCTCGATAAGAGTATCGGGTAAGATTCTTGTGTTGAAGGCAACAAAGGCTGCACCCTGCAAGCCGTATAAGCCCTTGTGGGCAGGAGCGCATAACATATCGATATTCATCCTTTGCATATCGATATCAAGATGCCCCATCGACTGAGCGCAATCGACGGCAAAAAGAATACGATTTTCCTTGCACAGTGCTCCGATTTCTTCAAGCGGCAAAGAATAGGAGCAAATATTGGATTGATGGTTGCATATCAAAAGCTTGGTTCTTTTGCAAAGCTTGCTTTGGATGCTTTTTAATATAGAATCGGTGCTTTTGTCCTCAAGCGAGAGGGCTGAGAAGACGTCGTAGCTGACGATTTCACTCTTTTGTAGCTTATATATAGGTCGGAATACGGAGTTATGCTCCATATCACTTATCAAAACGTGATCTCCTCGCTTTAAAGCTCCTTTGACTATAAGATTAAGTCCGAAGGTGCAAGATGGAACAAACGCGATATTTTCGGGTGTGGGAGCATTGATCAATGAGCAGATTGCCTCTCTGCAATCATAAATCTTGTTTGCGGCAATCAGGGATAGCTTGTGAGAGCCCCTGCCTGCGTTCCCACAATAGGATTCGAGGCATCTTGCAACCTCGTTTTTCACATTCTGTGGCTTTGGAAAGCTCGTTGCGGCATTGTCGAGATAGCATATCCTGTTTTTCATAATGGTTTGCCAAAAGCTTCCGAAATGAATTCGGAGGGATATATCCTTTCTCTTTTTAATACAGCTTTTACGTCCCTTTCCATTTCGCAAGAAAATTCTATTCCATAGGCACATCCCTTTTTGGTCATTGACGGATCAAGAGAAACTATTCTTGAAAAAATCCCCTTGCCCCCAAGGGCGCGTTGAGCTTGAATGGATATATTTAATGACGGCATACTTGCAATACAGTTTTTCATAACAAATCTCCATGGATATTTTTATTTATATTATATGTTTTGAATGAATAAAGAGTTTATTCTTTGGAAATACTAAAATATCAAAATTGAGGAGAAATTCTATGAAGCTGCAAAAAATAATATTACTTTTATGTGTGTTCACTCTATGCGCAGGTGTGTGCGACATTCTGCCCATTCACGGGGAGGAAAAGATTTATGAGAGCGTAGTAAGGCTTCACGTTCTTGCAAATTCGGACAGTGAAGAGGACCAGACGCTGAAATTAAAGGTTCGTGACGCGATCCTTTCATATATGTCACCCCTTGTAATCGACAGTAAAAATCGAGAAGAGGCAATGAGTATAATTTCAAATGAGATGGAAAAGATTGAGGAGATAGCTAAAGACACCATTTTGTCGGAAGGATATAGCTACAACGTGGAGGGCACCTTGACTCTTGAGGAGTATCCCACAAGAAATTATGAATCGATGAGCTTTCCTTCGGGAGAATATATAAGCCTGCGAGTGCTTATAGGTAACGCCGAGGGACAAAATTGGTGGTGTGTTCTTTTCCCACCACTCTGTCTTAGTGCCGCAACCGAGACGGGCACAAACGAAGAGGCATTTATAGCCGTTGGACTGAATTCCGACCAATATAAGATTATTACCGACTCTGAAAACGTCAAATATCAGTTGAGATTTAAAATTTTAGAGGCAATTTACGGTGACAAATAAAAAAGAGAGCCATTCGGCTCTCTTTTTACTTATGTGTTTTCGCTTTGTTATACTTCAATAAGAAGTGCCACTAAAAAATAAAGAATTATACAAGCAATACTTGGAATTGACGTGCAAAGCTCAACGAGATTCCAAAATGATTTTTCCTTTGGAGTTGATCTTACAAAGCTTTCACCGAATTTATCGTGCGAATATTTGCGATATAGACGGGAAAGATGCGATAAGAGAAGGATGGCAACGGCAAGTGTTGCTATGGCAAGAAGGAAAGCAAAAAGCTCATAGCTTGAGCTTACCGTCTTTATGGACACGAGCGTTGGCTCAAAGAATACTGCAAAGAAGTTGTATGCGATATGTATTGCGATTGTCAAGGTGATGGAATCGGTGGCATACAAAACGATGCAAAGCATGATTCCCAAGAAGAATCTGGGAAGAAGCTCTCCAAAGCTGAGTCCAAGCAAGGCAAACATCAAGGAAGAGAAAACGGATGAAACCAGTCTTCCTCTCTTGTCGTGCTCCTTTATAAATGCCCCGCGGAAGATGATGCCCTCAAGCACGGGGGGGATGATGCAAAACATTAAAACGAGATAGATATCGTTGAAAAGATTGCCGTTTCTGCGAGCAAAGAAGGTGTTGTAGAGAGGGAACTCAGTATATTTTCCGTCAAGGAGCATAACTCTCAAAAGAGCGCTTCCGAGGAAAATGAGCAATACCGAAAAGATTATTGTCGGTATATGCACCTTTTTGGGCATTCCAAAATGTATCGTGGGCATATATTTTTTGCCACCTCGCGTAAGGGCAAATGCCACCATGGGAGGAAGGAATGCTATCGGCAATGCAAGTATCATCCAGCCGTTCCCGAAAAAGACAGGAGAAGTGCTTAAAAGACACGCAAGCGTGAGAATGAGCATTATAGCAAAGGTCATCAATGCTGTTCCTGCAGGAGAATAGAGCATTCCAAGGAAAAAGCTTTTAATTTTCTTTAGCAAAATATAACACCTCACTTTCGGTAATTATCATGTCCAGCAGCACGTCGTGTGCATCATGGGGAATGGCATCGCGCAAAAGACAGGAACAAGTAAGTCCAACACCTTTGCCGATGAAGCTTTCTAAAAATCTATCGTAATATCCCATCCCGTAGCCAAGTCGGTGTCCCTCCTTTGAAAAAAGGATGGCAGGGACAACGCAGAGCGTGTTTTGTGTTATTATCGCATCGCTTGAATCGGGACTTGGCTCGTACAAACCAAAGTCGGAGGGCGCGAGCAAGGAGACATCGTCTATCTCTTTAAAGGCAAGTGTTCTGCTTTCCTTGTCACAGAGAGGGAAGGCGATCCTTTTGCCACGCTCCCTTGCAATGTTTATAATCGGAAGTGGGGATATTTCGTTTTTGATGGGATAGTAAATAAGTATTGTGTCTGCCTTGGCAAACTCCATTACAGAGGATAAAATATCGCACGCCCTTGTGCTCATATCCTCAATTTGCTCTTGTGAAAAGCTTTCACGGAGGGCTCTTGCCTCCTTGCGAAGCTCCTTTTTTGAAATGGATATATCCTTCATTATCGGATAAAGGCTGAGGTTGCGATAGCATCTGCCTTGTCCTTTCCAAGAAGAGCCTCAACTATGGCAAGACCGAAATCGGCAGCACATCCCATGCCCTTTGACGTGATGATGCGACCGTCCTTAACAACGCGCTCATCTTTATAGGTCGCACCGTCAAGATACTCCTCAAATCCGGGAAAGCAGGTTGCGTTTTTGTGCTTGAGATATCCCATTATTCCAAGAATGGAGGGAGCTGCACAAATAGCACAAACGAGAGCATCTGACTGCATAGCAAGGTGGATGGCATCAACAACGATGGCACTTTCCTCAAGATTGGTTGTTCCGGGCATACCACCGGGAAGGATTATGGCCTCGGGAGAAACGAGAGAAAGCTCGCTTTCGTGAATGTCTGCAACGACACTGATTCCGTGCGCACCCTCAACCGTCTTGCTGCTTCCAACGGCAACGGTTGTGACCTCAAGTCCTGCTCGTCTTAAAATATCGATGGGCATAAGTGCCTCGATTTCCTCAAAGCCGTTTGCTAAGAATACGTAGATCATATCTCTCCTCCTTCGGTGAATTTTATTGATTTTTGATTATTTTGTAAAAAAATGAAGCAATGGCATCAAGAGAAACGTCGCTCTCTTCTCTCGTGATAAGGTTTTTAACCTTTGCCATCTTGTTTTCATACTCACTGCCACCCATGATAACGATGTGAGTGTAGCCTTCCTTGATAGCATAGTCGATCTGCTTGCCAAACTTCTTGCTGCCGAGATAGAGTGCACTTGTCACACCTGCTTCGCGAATGGATGCTGTGAGGTTGATGTATTCCTTATAGGGGACGTCGTTGAATCTTGCCACCAAAACCTTTGTTGTACCCTGTGTGAAATCGGGAACGAGGTTGTGAGTAACAAGGAAGTTTTCAAGAGTAACGTCACCCATGCCGTAGCCTACGCCACTAACCTTTGCGTTCTTAACGAAAAGGCCAACGAGGTTGTCGTATCTACCGCCACCGTACATAGCACGGTTGTTTTCGGGAGCTTCGTCAAACACCTCGAAAACTGTACCTGTATAATAGTCAAGACCACGGATGATGCCGAAGTCGAAAACGCAATACTTGTCAAGTCCTGTTTCCTTGAGGAGTGCGAAAAGATCGGAAAGCTCCTTTGCACCAACGGAGTCGGGGCAGAGAGCAGTAGCCTCTTCAACGCTCATTGTGTAGAGTGCGTCAATCTTTGCAAGCTTTTCTGCATCGATGCCAAGCTCACCCATTTCCTTTTCATAAACCTCGCGAGGAATCTTGTTCTTCTTGTCAACTACCTTTGAAACGAGCTTTGCACCCTCTGCATCGGAGCCACTGATGGCGCAGATAACGTCGTTAAAGAAACGGCGGTTGTTGATATGTACCTTGAACATAGATTCGTCAGCACCGAAAACGCGAAGAACGTTGATTGCACTTTCGATGATGTCCATATCAGCCTCAAAGCCGTCGCACCCGAAGATGTCAACGTTGAGCTGCCAAAATTCACGAAGTCTACCTCTCTGAGGACGCTCGTAGCGATACATATTGGGTATAGAGAACCACTTAAGAGGCATATTGAGATCGTTCATCTTAGCTGCAACCATACGCGCAACACTGGGTGTCATTTCGGGACGGATAGCAAGCTGACGGTCACCTCTGTCTGTGAAGTTGTAAGTCTGTTTTTTAGCGATTTCCTCACCGCTCTTTGCAATATAGAGCTCAAGCTCCTCAATCATAGGAGCATTGTATTCCTCATAAGCTGACTGCTCAAGAACCTCACGGATCTTGCCGAAGAACCAGTTACGGAAACGCATTTCTGCGGGATAGAAATCTCTTGTGCCCTTATAGGGCTGTGTGGATAATAAATTGTTGCTCAAAATATATTCCTCTTTTCTATAAAAGATAATAATTATATATATTCAGTATAGTATAACACATTTTTTCTTGTTTGTCTATAAAATCGTGCAAGAATTTTAGATTTTTAGGGGTGCAATCTCGCGTTTCACCGACATTTTATTCAGTTGTCCGATTTTTGTGGCAAGATTAATTTTCTTCCTTTGTTACCGAAAGATATATCCTTTCAAGCTCCTTTGCATTCCAGAGAACTGGAACGGGATAAAGGGGATTTGCCTCCTTGTCGGCAAGCTTAGCCATTGCGGGAACGTCTTCTCGCACTATGCAATCGATGGTCAAGGGGATTTGCATATTTTTGTTCATTTTCTCAATGCGGGAAATCATCTTTTCTGCAGCATCCTCGACCGACGTACTTTTGTCAACAAGTCCGATGGCAACAGCAAGCTCGTAAAGGGGCCTGTGAGCTGCACTTCCGTAGGCTCTGAGCACGTGGGGAAGAAGCACGGCATTTGCAAGACCGTGGGGAACTCCGTATTTGCCGCCAAGACTGTGTGCTACCGCGTGAACGTAACCGACATAGCTCTTTGTAAACGCCGTTCCCGCAAGGTAGGATGCGTGCAGCATATGTCTTCTTGCCACGATGTTTGAACCGCTTGTGTAGGCATTTTCAAGGTTGTCGAAAATGAGCTTTACTGCCTTTTCTGAAGCAGCTTTAGTCTCCTTCGTTCTTGATTTGCCAATATAAGCCTCAATTGCATGCGTGAGAGCATCCATACCCGTCGTTGAGGTGAGATGCTTTGGGAGTGCTATAGTAACCTCAGGTGCAAGAACGGCATATTGAGGGATAAGACAAAAGTCGTTGATAACGTATTTGTGATGAGTATTTGCATCGGTTATTACGGCTGCAACGGTGGTTTCACTGCCGGTGCCCGCAGTTGTGGGAACGGCAATGAGAAGGGGAAGCTTTTTGCATATTTTGATAAGGCCTGCCATTTTGTAAAGGGGCATGTTGGGGCGTGCAATTCTTGCACCAACTCCCTTGGCACAGTCCATGGGTGAGCCACCGCCAAACGCGATGATGCCCTGGCACTTGTTTTCAAAATAGATGGCCCTTGCCTCTTCAACGTTGCTTGAAGTGGGATTGGGCATCGTTTTGTCGTAAACGAAGCAAGAAATCTTGTTTTCCTTGAGAAGATTTTCAAGATTCTTTGTAAGTCCAAGACCTCGAATACCTGCATCGGTAACCAAAAGAACGCTATTGATTTTCTTGCTCTTCAAAAGGGGGATTATCTCACCAAATCCGTCCAGAAGAGTGGGCTCGCGATAGGGAAAAACGGGAATCAATACCTTCATCACGCCCTGAAAAGCCCTTGAAAATATCTTTTTTGCTATATTCATAATGCACCTCGTAATAAAACGTAAATTAACTGAATTATTATACCACAAATAATCTTGCTTGTCCACAGTTTAATAAGGAAAATCGCACCTTGTTGCGGCATATCATCAAACGAAGTTTCGTATATAATCAAGTTGCAGAGAATACACCTTCGGCGATGATATACATGCTAACGCGTGATGATATGCCAAGTCTGCGACTTGGATAAAAAACAAACGAAGAATGCATCCAGTTCTACGTTTGTTTTTGGCGGAGGATGGGGGATGTCGCTCTTGATTTTTGCAAAGCAAGGAAGAAAAATCGTTAGTATATGCTTTGCAAAAATCTTCGGTCACCGTTCAAAAACAACACACTGTGTTGTTTTTTCACTGCGTTCGAATCCCCCAATATTGCTTTTTACAAAACAAAAAAAGCATCCTCTTGCGAGAATGCTTTCTTGTTTTGGCGGAGGATGGGGGATTCGAACCCTCGTGCCCGTAAAGGCAAACGGTTTTCAAGTTGACGGAATGGTGTCCCATCCCGTCACGGTTTGTCCCCAAAAATCCCTAAAAACCCCTGATTTTTACCCTTTTTCTTGCAATTTCTTGCAATTTCTGTGCAAAATGCAAGAAAAATGCAAGAAGAAAATAAAAACCGTTCGTGTCGTCATCAGCTTAATTTTAACAAAGATATGAAAGGTTTGAAAAATGACAAAAGAAGAAAAAAGAAAAGCGCTCGAACGAATGTTAAAGGGCGCGCCCGACGTGATGAGCGCGCGTCAGGTGAGCCGTTGGTCGCCCCTCGGCAAAAATCACGTGTATGAGCTTATCCACAAAGGCGACCTCTGCGCCTTCAATTACCGAAGCTCATACATCATCGCAAAGGTTGACCTCATCGACTACCTCCTCGCCCACGCCGACGACCCGCCCGTTCATCCTACAGGTACGGGGAGAAAAAAGAAGTAAATAGAATAAAATCAGCAAATTTACTCAATAATCAGCATAGTTATTACTGATAAACCGGAACAAGAGTAATAATTTCTAATTTATCAGTAATAACTATACAATAAAAAGTAATAAGTAAGCAAATTTTGAGTAATAACTATTGACAAATCAAAAAAAGAGTGTTAAAATAGTAATACTTCTGGAGGTGTT
>JAZRFY010000032.1:0-31948 GCA_045643885.1 Eubacteriales bacterium
ATTCCCGGTTCCGTTGCTGAAAACCGTCAGGTTGGTCTTGGACACGGAAACCTCGGCGCAATGCTTCTTTCCGAGTCTACCGAGTGCTTCTGCTTCCTTGCAGGTCACGAGTCCTTCGCAGCTGCTGAGGGCGCTATTAAGATCGCTCTTAACGCTAACAAGGTAAGAATCAAGCCCCTCCGCGTTATCCTTAACGGTCTCGGTAAGGATGCCGCTATGATCATTTCGAGAATCAATGGCTTCACATACGTTCAGACTCAGTTCGATCCTTACACTGAGGAAGTTACTATCGTGAAGGAAATCGCTTACTCCAACGGTGACAGAGCAAAGGTTAGATGCTACGGTTCTGACAGCGTTCCGGAAGGCGTTGCAATCATGAAGCTCGAGAACGTTGGCGTTTCCATCACCGGTAACTCCACTAACCCCACCAGATTCCAGCACCCCGTTGCAGGAACATATAAGAAGTGGGCTATTGAAAACGGCGTTAAGTACTTCTCAGTTGCTTCCGGTGGTGGTACAGGTAGAACACTTCACCCCGACAACATGGCAGCAGGTCCTGCTTCCTACGGTATGACAGATACACTTGGTAGAATGCACGGCGACGCTCAGTTTGCAGGTTCTTCTTCCGTTCCCGCTCACGTAGAGATGATGGGTCTCATCGGCGCAGGTAACAACCCCATGGTTGGTATGACTGTTGCTGTTGCAGTTGCTATCGAAGAGGCAAGCAAGTAATTTTAAATTAAAAATACAATTAGCCCCGTCATTAGCATCGCTTATGATGGGGCAAACTGTTTTGTTGAAAAAAATATCACTATGGAATTAAGAAAAGAGGATTAGTTATGACTTACAATGACCCCGTGGTTGGAATAATCGATTTAAGTAGCGAAGAATTGCCGAAATCCGTTACAATCGCGCAAAAAATATTTGCCGTTTTAAAGTGGATATGTATCGTTTTCGGTATTTTGTTCTTTATTGGATTACTTTTTGAAGATTTTTCACTGGCTCTTTTTTCGGGAATTGCATTTAGTCTTATGGCTTGGTTTTGTGAATTAGGATCAAAAAAATCTAAAGATTTATATTATAAAAGACGCGCTCTTGCTCTACAAAAAATTAAAAGTGGTGCGATAAAGCTCCCCTATGAGGCTAATTTCCATGGCATTATCATCAGCAGACTGGAGGTCGGTACCAATAGTCCTCTTGGCTGGGTCCGTGGCGTTGAACAGACAAGCAATATCGTTCCCGTAAGTGCAAGATTTACTTTCACAAACAGCACTAAAAAAGAAATCAAGTACCTCATTCTCAATATTCGTCCATACAATGCAGTTGGTGATCCCGTGTCATGCACAGTACAAGACGTTTCTTTGTATAATTGCAAATGCACAGGTCCATTCTCGGTTAACGGTCAATACACACAAACACTTATAGACGCATGGTACAACATAAGCATTGCATCTATAAGAGTGGAGGGTGCAGAAATCATCTATATGGATAATACAACCGAGGTTCTTAATGCGAATCAAATTAAGGTTTTAGAGCAAAATCGTATTTTCAGTGACAACGATAGCCGTATCGCAAGAAAAAAATTTGCCGAGATACTTATGATTGTTTCAGGCATAATCGACGTTATCTGCATTATCGGTACTTTCGCTATGGATAGCACCCTATTCAGTATATTACTTGTTATTTCCAGTATTGCTTTTTTCGTTGGACTGAAAATGAAATACTAAAAGCCAAATTTTTTAAAAAAACACACATAAAAAAGTTGGACACATCGCAAACGTATTTTCGTCTGTGATGTGTCCAATTGTTTTAGGGCAAAAAGTGGCGAGAGCTTTTACCTCGAGCCTGTTTTTGAGACCTTGGCGGTCACCGTTATTGCGGTATTGTGCGGAATCAAAAAACAAAAATATTATTCCTCAACACGCAATTTTTTCATCATTTCTTGTCGGCTTCTGTATTCGCTCATCGAATTAACCCATACGTTAAATTGCTCATGATTGAACTCTTCGGAATATTTGTTTCCGCAGTTAATGAGAGCTGTTCCTTCGATTAATTTATACACAAAATTGATCCTACACAAGACATCATATGTATTAAGTATAACTGTGTCGTCCTCGAAAATAAAGAATCCGTATATAATGCTACCACCTGATATCGGGGTAAGCAAATCGCTATTAAAGCACGCATGATAGCCAGCAAGCTCGACATACATCATAGGTCTTGATTCGGGATAAAATTTCTTTAAACTATTCCACAGACTCAAAGATTGTCCATCCAAGGTATTTTCATCTACATTGCGGAAGTCGTAGATATGGACATCGGTGAATGAGAGATAGGGGACTAAATCTAGTTCTTTTAAGTCTGATAGATGCTGGGCGTAGCCATATTTATAGAGTGTTTTGCAATCGGCAACATACGCATCGATTTTTTCCTGTTCAGAAACCGGCAACGTATCTATCTTTGTTCCTAGGCTTATCGAATACTCGATTTTGTTAGGATTAGTGGTGTGAATTTTATATTCAGTCTTTACGCCATTAACGATAACATAACCATCGGCATCAACAGTGATGGTTGGCTCATCTACAACACAGGATGCGAGTGCAAAAACAAGCACAAACACAAGAGCAACACATAACAGTTTTTTCATAGTCCTTTCTCCTTTTGTTTAGTGTTTTTCATTATATCACACTAAAGGTATCTTTTCAAGCGTTATGGCAATATTTAGATTGCAACTTTTCCGCAAACTATTTGGACACATCACAAACGCATTTTCGTTCGTGATGTGTCCAATATTTTTTTGTTTTTAAGGTGACATAAAAATCGAAATTCGCAAGAATTTCTCTAAAAATTACCGCTTCACTATCGTCATTTGGGTAGCAAAGCGGTATTTTTTTATTTTAATTTATGTGTCTTGGTCTGCGCTGAATGGCTAATCCCCTTTTATTATTCCGCTTTGTAATTGTATTCTATCGTAATACTTGCAAGAACGTCATTGCCGGATGCATCGAGATTTATTTTTGCCCAATCTTCTTCGCTACCCGAGTAATATACAGTGCTGAGTTTTGGGCAATTATAGAAAGCATGGTTTCCAACACTTAAAACACTATTGTAAACATATATACTTACCAGTTTTGTGCACCCTGTAAATGCATATGCATCAATATGTGTGACGCTACTTGGAATAGATATACTTATAAGAGCTGAACAGCCTCTAAATGCGCCCAACTCAATACCGGTGACGCTTTCAGGGATTTCTATGCTTTCAAGTCTTGAACACGTGTTAAATACATTCTTTCCAATGGTTTTAATGCCCTCGGGGATGTTGATGCTTTCCAAGCTTATGCAATTAGCAAACGCACTATTTCCAATACTGGTAACTCCACTTGGAATATTTACGCTGACAAGGCTGGAGCAACTCCAGAAAGCACTTTCGGAAATTGTTGTCAGACTATCAGGTAAATCGACATTTGTTAGTTTTGTGCAACTCGAAAATGCCGAGGGGCCGAGTTCAGTAACACTATTTGGAATATTTACGTTTGTAAGATTTGTACAACCCGAGAAAGTATATCTAAGACTTGTAACGCCATACGGAATGTTGATGCTTTTAATGCTTTTGCAATTTACAAATGCTGCATCTCCTATACTCATGATACTGTCGGGTAAATTAATATTTGTAAGGCTTGAGCAATTATAGAAAGCATAATCCGCAATGCTTGTTAAAGTGTTCGGTAGATAAAGGCTTGTGAGTGCAGAACATTCACTGAATGATTGATAGCCAATACTTTTAACACCATCTGGGATAATGACAACTTCAACATCCTTGCTTTGAAATGCATTCGAACCGATTGTTTTTACAGGTACACCGTTATATTCGTTGGCGATAAAAATTATTGTTGATTCCCCTGTATAACCCGTAACCGTTGCATATGTACCGTCATTAGAAACTTCATAGGTGATTCCCTGAGTGTAGCCGATATTGTTATCGCAAACAGAGCACACACCTTCGCCTTGCAAGCTGTGCAAATTTTTGTTTTTCACAGCACTGCAGTTTGCACACTTCAACCAATGATATTCCTTATCAGAGAGATAGCTTGTTCCATATGCATGATCTATAACACTTGTTTTGTTGCAAATCTCAACCTTGCCGCATGTTGCACAGGTTTTTGTATCATAACCGCCCGCTTGACAAGTAGGTTGAGTGGTGACGGTTCTCCAAGAGTGATCCTCGTATTTTCCCTCTTTCCACTCGATAGTGGAGCAATCGGGACAAGTTCTATAATAGCGTTTCTTTTCGCAATCGTTTTCACCTTCATTGTAAAGCTGCCAATCACCAAAAGAATGGCTTTTATTCTTAACTTCGTACTCGGTCTTCACACCGTTTACAACGAGGTATCCGTCTTCGACGGTGATAGTGGGCTCTGTGTGTACCTTATGCTCGGTCTTTACGCCGTTTACAACGAGGTATCCGTCTTCGACGGTGATAGTGGGTTCGGTGTTGCCGTCATATACAATAAACATCAACGCGCACGTGAGCAAAACAAGGCCAACGAACAGAGCAAGTTTTGTTTTCATTTGCATAGCCAAGATCTCCTTTGAAATATTAACTTTATTATACCTAAAAATTCAAAGGCTGTCAACCATAGATGTTTTTATTTTCCAATGGATGTGTCCAATATTTTGTATATTCAAGGAGGATTTTTCTTCTTGACAAAACCAAGATTATGTGATATAGTGATTTAGACGTCAGCGGTTATATGACCTGCCTCAGTATCTGTTTCGATGCTTGCAGGTGAATTGCTGGCGTTTTCTATCATATTCTTGTCTGGATTCCAATGAACCGGCAACAACCCCATGGTTGGTATGACCGTAGCTGTTGCAGTTGCTATCGAAGAGGCGAGCAAGTAATTATTAAAATCAAGGCTTTATGCCACTTTTATGGCTCCCGAACATCAGTTTGGGAGTCATTTTCGTTTTAGTGGATTTGCTTTGGCATAATCCTTATAAGGAAACAAAAAAAGACAGAAAGCTTTTACACTTTCTGTCCTTTTTATCGGAAAGCGACGCGTTTTGAGCACCTAAAACAGTCTTAAAAACGCACGCATTTTTAAAATATTACCAGTTCTTATCGTCGTAAGGTGTATCTTCAACACCCTTGGAATTGAGGCTATTTACCATCATATCAAGAGTGCCACGCCACATCTTCTTGAACCAGCTTGTATCACCAAACCATTTTACAAGTGTGGGGCTGATAGCATAATATGTACGGATGAACGCACGACCGTACCAAGTGGAACCGAGTGTATTGTCACGGAATCTTCTAAGAGTCCAAACCTCAGGACAATCATAAGAACCGTAAACACAGGTTGCTACATAGCAGCCATTCTTGTTTTGCGCGTTTTGATTGGCATTGTTAATTTTCTCTTGGAATGCTTCTCTCTTTGTTCTGAATTCAGGCTCAACCTCCTGAATCTTTTTGGATACTGACATCATCTTATCCACAATGGGCTGATACTGAGCAGGGGGCTTTCCTACTGTTGAAAGCAATACTTCTGTATCCAAAAATGCAATTGCCTGCTTGTATAACTGCACTCCATCGGTAATAAGGTTATTGTTTTGAAGAACATCACCCATTCTAAAGAGAAGGTCTGCGATAATTACTGTACGAGAAAGCTTATCAATAGGATTTTTAGCCATTCCCGGAAGAGAATTATAGAATCCAACAGAAGCATTTTGCAATATCATAGCTACTGTGGAAACACTGTTGCCAAGCTCAATGAATGCCTTGTTTCTTTCATCAACATCGGGAATATTGCTAATGATGATGGAGGCAGTATTCATACAATTGGTAATCTCAATTGCTTTGTGTCCTATTTCACCATTTTTCATTGTAGCATACGTATAATAAACACTGTAGAAAACTGGCTCCCAGTTGAGAGGGTCTTGCTCCAATATCATATCGTAATACTTTTTGGCAGTTGTAGCATCGCTACTTGCTCTGGCACTGCGCGCCAAGGCATACATTTGTTCAAGTTGTGCTGTTTTTTCCATATTTTCATTCTCCTTTATATAAACAAAAATTATGTCAATAAAATAAATATCTCGTGTAATTATTTCGAACAGTCAAAACCAAAAATATGATTAAATCGCTATTTTGTAACAAACTGTAACATAAATATTGTAACAGTTTGTTACAATAAAGTCAAGAGATTTCGAAAAATATTTGGGGATTTTGCTATATGAATGAATGCTTGGGTTTAGTAGGATTAAAATTGATCCGAAAGCAAAGAAAACTTAATCAGCTTAAGGTTGCAAGTGATTTAAACATCAGTCGCGAAGCGCTTTCCCATTACGAAAACGGAAAGAGAAGTCCCGACATCAATATGCTTCGTAAAATTTCCGATTATTTCAACGTTTCGATAGATTTTTTGATAAACGGTGAAGAATTCAAGCCAAAATAAACACACAAGGTCAGTCCTTCAGGCTGGCCTTTAATTTTATCTTTAAGGTCTTGATTTTGGGTTGAAAAGTTGATATAATTATCTTAGATAATTAATTTTTTGAAAAAGGGAGGTAAATATGGCAGGAAAGCAGGATAAAAAGGGCAAGAAGAGGGTAACGGGAAGGCGCAAAAATTCCTTACTTGCGATGATATCTGCCGTCTTGACGGTACTGTTATTATTCGGTGGTTATTTCTACAGCACGAGTGAGCCGTTTCGCGAGGCTATTGACTACATTGCCGACGGAAAGCTTAGTGAATTTTTAAACTTTCTTGACATAATTCCGCCTCAATCAAGCATCGTTCGTCCGACTGTGACCGACGGCAGTGAGATCGCCGTTCACTTTATCGACGTGGGGCAGGGTGACTCGGCACTCATAGAAACGAGTGCGGGAAGTGTTCTCATCGACTGCGGTGAAAAGGAGTACGGTGACGACGTTGTTGAGTACCTTACTGCTCTCGGCATCGACGAGCTTGAATATTTTATCATTACTCATCCCGACTCCGACCACATGGGAAGTGCTACCTACGTGCTTGAGCGCATCGACGTTAAGAATTTCGTTATCAACGGAAAGATAAAGACTGCTTCTTTCTTTGAAAACGCGCTTGACGTACTGGAGAGCAAGGGAATAGAATCCGCCATCGCGCAATACGGTGATCGCTTTGAGGTTGGAGATCTCATTCTCAACATACTCGGTCCTTGCATTGACGACATAGAAAAGCTTGATTCCAACGATTCAAGCCTTATTATCTATGCAACGTTCGGTGCAAATTCCTTTTTGTTTACGGGAGACGCCGAGAAGGAGGGCGAGGAGCTTCTCCTCAAATACAACGCAAACGATCTCAAGTGCGACGTTATGAGTGCAGGTCACCACGGAGCAAAGACCTCCAACTCCTTAGAGCTTCTTAAGGCGGCAAAGCCGACATACGTCGTTGTGTCCTGCGGAAAGAACAATTCCTACGGTCATCCGACAGCACAGGCAATGAGCAATTTCAGTGCAGTGGGTGCTACGGTCTATCGCACGGATGAGTCAGGCTCCATCGTTTTCATCGCGAACGGAACCGACGTAAGACTTAAATAATGCAAAATCATTTGATTTGAAAACGCAAATCTCAAATAACAAATAATTACAATTGGCACTTATTATTCGTATAAAACGGCGTTTTTGTGCGATATTTTCATATATATAGAAGAAAATATTGAAAAAAATTCATTAAAACTCTTGACAAAATCGACCTTTTGTGTTTATAATATATGATGTCATTGTGTAAAAGCGTAAAGAAGGCTGAAAAGCAACACGCTTCCGAACATATTCCAAGGAGGTGGCAATAATGCTCAGAACATATCAACCTAAAAAAAGACAGAGAAAAAAAGAGCACGGCTTTAGAAAAAGAATGAGAACTGCTGACGGCAGAAACGTTCTTAAGAGAAGACGCGCAAAAGGCAGAAAAAGATTGACTTATTAATCTTTTTGTGGGCAAACAGCCCCGAAAATGTACCGATGACCGAGTGGTTTTCCCCAGCGTCATCGGTTTTTTTGCGAAATAGACAACTTATTTTCTTTAAAAACAAAAAAACAACACAAACTAAAATCACGGAAGCACAGGACAATCAGCTAAAGCACAAAAATATGAAAGGCAGAGAAGCAGGATGAAGGATATTGCTATAAAAGAAAATCATCTTTATCAAAAGGCTTACCGAAACGGTGAAAAGGCCCACACAAAGCATCTTTCCGTTTATATCTTGCGAGATTGGGGAGCTAAAAAGCAGATGCTTCAGAACCCCGAAAAGAAGTACATCAACAGAATCGGTCTTTCAGTATCAAAAAAGATTGGCGGCGCAGTCGTTCGCAATCGAGTTAAGAGAATCATTCGCGCAGGACTTTGCGAGGCAAGAAAAGCAGCTCCTCTTAAGACGGGCTATCTTATCGTTATTGCAGCAAAGGTTGGTGCGCACGAGGTAAACAGCAACGTTATCGCAGAGGAATTGATCAACTCATTCAACAAGCTCGATATGTACAAGCAAAACCGTCAAAGCACAGAAGAGGCAAGTAAATGAAACGCATTTGCATAGCACTCGTCCGCTTTTACCAGAAGCATCTTTCAAAGCTCAAGGGGCAACCCACGTGCAGATTCCGTCCGACCTGCTCGCAATACGCGATCGACGCGTTTTCCGAATGGGGATTTTTCATCGGAATGGGACTGACCTTGTGGAGAATACTCCGTTGCAATCCATACAACATAGGTGGCTACGATCCCGTGCCCAAGAGAAGAAAAGAGCAAACAAAATGACACCGCAGTCGTTTTGACAATCACGCGGTAGCCGAAGTACTGTTCGGCGCAAATCAGACAGTACAAAACCCATTAAAAAAGAAAGGGAACCGACCTTTTACGATCGTTGTTTTATAGCTTGTGGCATCCCACAGGATATGCGTAATTTTTCAGTTTGATTCGCATCGTATAAAGTCAGGTTAAAACTCAAATTGAAAATGAAAAAGATTTTTAATTCAAGATTTTTCGCTCTTATTGCGATCCTTGTTATCGTTTCTGCAATCCTTGCTTCCTGTACGTCAGGAGCACAGACAGTTTCCATCACCGACGTTACGGTTGCTGAGGGAAGCACACTCAACCAGGATCAGCTCAACGCAATAGCTACTCTTGTCAGAAACAATTCTGCCGCTTGGAGTGATTTCGTTGCTGCATACCGCGGCTATGACGTTCTTGGTGCAGATGCAAACCTTAGTGATTACTCCGAAACAAAGGAAGTAAACGTTGAGGCTGCTAAGAAGGTACTCGCAAAATACGACGAAAAGGCAACTCTCAGCTATGAAGCTCTCTCAGCTGAGGACGTAAAGAACATCGTTGATGCTATGAAGCTTGACGTGTCCTTTGAAGAAAACACAGACATTTTGGTTAAGATCCAGGTTGCGATTGGTTCATTCCTTGGCTGGATCACAAACACAATCGGCTTTGGCAACTACCTTGTAGGTATCTGCATTTTTGCTATTTTGGTAGAGCTTTGTATGATCCCTCTTACCGTTAAGCAGCAAAAGAACTCCATCAAGCAGGCGACTCTTCGTCCCAAGGAGATGGCTATCAGAAACCGTTATAAGGGCAGAAACGACCAGGCTACTCAGCAGAAGGTGGCTCAGGAGATCCAGGATCTCTACCAGAGAGAAAACTTCAACCCCATGGGCGGTTGCGGTCCTATGATTATCCAGCTCCCCATCATCATGCTCCTCTATAACATCGTTGTTGACCCCGTTCAGTACGTTATCGGTCAGAGCGCAAGCTTTGCAAATGCACTTAAGGTGTTCTTTACTGCAAGCAAGGCTGCAGGCGGTCTTGGTATGTCACTCACATCAACAAACGGTACTATCGAAATACTTTCTCAGATCACTGAGAGCAACTATTCCTCTCTTGAAAGCTTTGAGCTTGTAAATAACTCTGTAAGGGTATTCGAAACACTCAACAACGTTATCGACAAGATCCCCTCATTCAAGATCGGTAGCATCAACTTTGGCTTTACACCCAGCTTTGACGGCAACCTCTTGCTCCTTATCGTACCCGTACTCACATTCGTGATCTACTACTTCTCAATGAAGATCTCAAAGAAGTTCACTTACCAGCCCACTCAGAACGAGCAGGCTCCCGGTCAGGGCTGCTCAAACAAGGTAATGGAATTCTACATGCCCGCAGTTTCAACGTTCTTCTGCTTCATGGTTCCCGGTGCTATCGGTATCTATTGGGTGTTCAGAAGCGTTATCTCAACTCTTAAGCAGTTTATCATGAGCAAGGTAATGCCTCTTCCCGTATTTACAGAAGAGGACTATAAGGAAGCTGAGAAGGAGCTTTCTTCAAGCAAGCCCCAGAGAAAACGTAAGGCTGCTACAAACGCAGAGCTTGATCCTAACAGAGAAAAGCCCCGTTCACTCCACCACATCGACGATGACGATGAGGAATATATCACATTCGTAAAATAATTTTAAGAAAGACGAGTAATTATAAAATGAAAAAAGAAACAATCGTATCCGCTAAGACGGTTGAAGAAGCTCTTGCTCTTGCGGCAAAGGAGCTTAACGCACCCGTTGAAGCGCTTGATTATACAGTTTTGGAGGAAGCTAAGAAGGGACTTTTCGGTCTTGGTGCTTCTCCTGCTAAGGTTCAGGTAAGCTATGCTCCCACAGCTATCGATCTTGCAGTTGCTTTTGTTGAAACAACTCTCAAGAACATGAATATCGAGGCTGAGATTGTGGTTTCCGACACAGAGCTTGGTAAGAAGATCGACATCAAGGGTGAGGACGCAGGCGCACTCATCGGTCACCACGGTGAAACACTTGATTCCTTCCAGCACCTCACAAATCTTGCAGCAAACAGAACAGAGAACAAGAAGAATTCCATCCCCAAGATCTCCGTTGACATCGAGTCTTACAGAGCAAAGAGAGAGGAAACTCTTCGCGCACTTGCAAGAAGAATGGCTCATAGAGTTGTTAAGTACAAGAGAAGCGTAATGCTTGAGCCTATGAACCCCTACGAGCGCCGTATTATCCACGCAGAGCTTCAGAGCTTTGCAGGAGTAAATACAAACTCCATCGGTTCCGAGAGCAACCGTAAGGTAGTAATTTACCTTGACGAGAGCCAGAAATAATAATCTGCAAATAAAAACAAAGCCACCCAAACGGGTGGCTTTTTTGCGTCTTGATTTTCTTTGAAGTTGAGGACGCTTTGGATGATGCAATTTTTGGGAGTAAAATGGTGATTTTTGTGTAAAGTTGGCTTTGCAAATGTAAATAAAATGTAAATTTTAGTATAAATATATGTTAAAAGAATATAGATATGATATAATAGCCATATATGTATTATATTATTTTAAATAAATTAATCGCCCGCGCGTGTGCGTACGCGTAAGTGTGCCGAGGTTTTATACGAGGACACTTAAAACGTGCTTTCGGGTACATTATTCGGTGCTCGATACAGTGCACGATCGCACGATTTGGTGTGCGAGTGCATGTTTCGGTGCAGGATTCGGTACGCGTTTTACTGACAGCCGATGCGCGACGGTGGTGATTAATTAAATACTTTGTGAAAGGAAATATTATCGTGTCAAACAACGCTTATTTAGAAGAGATAAGACTCGTTTGGAATATCGTTTACGAGTCGTTTAGCGATTCAATGGCAACAACGATACGCGAGCTTTGGTTCAAGGATCTCACGGTTGAAAATTATGAAGACGGTGTTATCACAATGGGCATCAAGAGTGAGCTCAAGCACAAGACCTTAACTGAAAAATATACCGGCGATCTTTCCCGCCGTTTCTCAGAGGAGCTTGGATTTGACGTTATCGTAAACGTCATCTTTACAGGTACTCCCATAAACATCGAAGAGGCTAAGAAAAGAATCATGGAGAAGGTTTCCATGGGTGATCCCTCATGGCGCGAGGAAGAAGAGAAGAAGGCAAGAGCAAGTCAAAGAGCTTCTGACGGTGAGCATCATTTAGGCTCAACGTTGCCCCCCTTCAATTTCGAATACACCTTTGACAACTTCATCGTAGGCTCATCAAACTTGTTTGCGCACGCAGCGTGCGTTGCGGTTGCCAATATGCCTGCACAAAACTACAACCCTCTCTTTATCTACGGTCCAAGTGGTATCGGTAAGACTCACCTTCTTTACGCTATCACAAACCATTTAAGACAAAAAAATCCCAACGTAAAGGTCATATACATAAAGGCTGAGGATTTTACCAACCAGATGATCGACTGCCTCTCCCGTCAGGCTATGGGCGAGTTCCGTGAGAAGTATCGCGAATGTGACGTTCTCCTTATCGACGATATCCAGTTTATCGCGGGCAAGGTGTCAACACAGGAGGAGTTCTTCCACACCTTCAATGCTCTTTACGAGGGCAGAAAGCAGATCATCCTTACAAGTGACCGTTCACCGAGAGAAATCAAATCCCTTGAGGACAGACTCGTTACACGATTCGAGTGGGGCCTTACAGCGGACATTCAGTCCCCCGACCTCGAGCTTAGAATCGCGATCATCAAGAAGAAGGCTGAGCAGGTGGGAATCGACCTTCCCGACGAGGTGCTTACCTTCCTTGCGGAAAATTTGAGGCAAAACATCCGTCAGATCGAGGGAGCTATCAAAAAGCTTGGTGCTAAGGTGTTCCTTTCCGACGCAAAGATAGATATGGATCTTGCACGCGGTTGCATCAACGAGCTTCTCGGCGGTGCAGAGCCTGTCAGCGTTACAGTTGACAAGATCTTCTCAAGCATCTATCAGAAGTACGGTGTCAAGAAGGAGGATCTCGTTTCCACAAAGAGAAACAAGGAGATTGCCTTTGCAAGACATCTTTCGATCTACATCATCCGTGAGGTTACCGAAATGTCACAAAGCAATATAGGTAAGCTCTTTAACAGAGACCATACAACGATCATCAACTCACTCGAAACCATCGAGCGCAAAATCATTACCGACAAGATGCTCGATTTCGAGATAAGAGAGATCATTAAAGAGGTTTCTCCCTCAATGTAATCACTTTGGTGTAAAATGTAAATGCCGCGTGGATGCGGCGGCTCAAATGCATCCGATTCATTATTACAAATTCACGAATGGAGATAAATAATCATGAAGATAAGATTCAACAGACACGAGCTTGCAGCTGCAATTGCTCCCCTTATGTCTTGCGTTTCAACAAAGGTAACAGTTCCTGCCGCAGAGGGTATCCTTATTGAGGCTAAATATCCCGATCAGTGCACACTCACAACCTTTGACCTTGAAAAGGGTATGAGAGTTACAACAAGCGCTCAGGTTATCGAAGAGGGAACTTATATCATCAATGCAGTAAAGCTCAATCAGACACTCAGAGTTATGCCTGCTGACGAAATCGAGCTTGACGTTGACCAGAGAAACGTTGCATCCATCGTTTGCGGTAAATCAAGCCACAAGATGAACGCACTTGCGGGAAGTGATTTCCCTGCGATCCCCTCACTTGATTCCGAGGACGCGTTCACAGTTAAGCAGAGCGACCTTCGCGAGATGCTTGGTCAGACAATGTACGCTATGGGCGTTAACGACCAGAGAAACATCCTTAACGGTACTTTCGTTAAGATGATCAACGATCAGCTCACAATGGTATCCTGCGACAACTTCAAGCTTGCAAAGTGCGACAGAACAATCGAATATACAACCGACCAGGAGCAGGCAGGTACTTTCAGAAATGCTTTCATCCTTCCAGTTAAGACCGTAAACGAGCTTGTAAAGCTTCTTTCCGACAACAAGGAGAAGACAACAAGAGCATTCATCACAAGAAAGAACATCGTTTTCGAGATCGGTGATATCGTATTCTTCAGCCGTCTTATCGAGGGTGAATACCTTGACTATGACAGAATCATCGTTAAGAATCATAAATACACAGCTGAGGTAGATCGCGACGAGCTTATCTCTGCGCTTGAAAGAGCTGCCCTCGTTACCGAGGAGAAGATCGCAGGCTCACTCAGAAGCCACGTTAAGCTCATCTTCGACGGCAACCTCCTCAAGATCACTGCAAACTCAAGTGCAGGCAGCACATATGACGAAATCGAAATCAACGATATCGGTGCTCCCCTCACTATCGGCTTTAACAACCGTTACCTTATCAACTCCGTTAAGGCTTGTAATGCAGAGAGAATCAAGCTTTCTCTTTCCTCACACCTTTCCTCACTCAACATTGTTCCCGCCGAGCCTAAGGAGGGCGTTGATGAGGTGTTCATGCTCCTTCCCGTAAGACTTAAGGACTAATTTATTCATAAATACAAATATGCTTTGTAAAAAAGTGGAGCTTTGCAATTTTCGTAACGCGGAGAACGAGACCGTTGAGTTTTCAAGCGGTATAAACGTTCTTCACGGTGAAAATGCGCAAGGAAAAACCAATTTGCTTGAGGCAATATATTTCATCTCACTCGGAAAAAGCTTCAGGACCACTCACGATATGGAGATAATCCGATTCGGTGAGGAGTTTGCGTCCATCTCACTCGACTATGAGTGTGCGGATCGCAAGCAGAACATCACGATGCGATTTTCCGACAAGCAAAGAAAGAACGTAACACACAATGGGGTGAAGATAACCAAGCTCTCTGAGCTTGTCGGCTCGTTTAGGGCAGTGCTTTTCTCACCCGACCATTTGCAAATGATAAAGGACGGTCCTGCTCTCCGTCGAAGCTATCTCGACGTGGCTATTTCGCAGATAAGACCGATGTATCTTTACTCGTTGCAAAAGTATAACAAAATACTGAAAAACCGAAATACTCTTATCAAAAACGCGATCGACGATCGTGCTACCTTTGATTCGACCATCGACTTCTGGTCGGCACAGCTTGCCAACGAGGCAGCGGTGATCGCAAAGGCAAGGGCTGAGTACGTTGCCCGTTCAGGCAAGATAATTGCGGACTTTTATAAGAGAATGTGTCAGACGGGTGAGATCGACGAAACCCCCGAATTCATCTATGCAGGCTCTGCAAAGCAGGACGGAAACGACTATTTCGACCTCGAAAAGACTGAGAAGAGCTTTTACAGACTTCTTTGTGACTTCCACGAGCGCGAGATCGCCGCAGGATCGACCTTGTACGGCATCCATAAGGATGATATCACCATCAACTTAAACGGCAAAAATACGCGTTTATACAGCTCCCAGGGGCAGCAGCGCTCACTCGTGCTTGCAATGAAGCTTGCCGAGGGTGAGATATGCAAGCTCGACTGCGGAGAATATCCCGTCTTCCTCTTTGACGACGTGTTTTCCGAGCTTGATCCGGGCAGAAGAAGAAACCTTCTTCGCGAGATTTCCGACAGACAGGTAATCATCACCTCGTGCGAAAGCGACATGGATCTTTCTGTGCCGTACAAATGCATTGAGGTAGTGAAGGGAAAATATAATCAGTAATCCATAGCCTTGGCACGTTTCATTTACAAAACAAAATATTCTATTTGGAGATATAATGTTCATTCTTGAATTAATCAAAGCCGTTTTCTTAGGCATTATCGAGGGCATCACCGAGTGGTTGCCCATAAGCTCCACAGGTCACATCATCCTCTTTGACGAATTCTTTCCTATGACCGTGGGCAAGGACGTTCATCCCGACTTCACTTCGGAATTTATGTCCATGTTTGAGGTGGTCATTCAGCTTGGTGCTATCCTTGCGGTCGTTGTGCTGTTTTGGAGCAAGCTTTGGCCCTTCTCATTAAAATCAAGCAATGAGGAAAGACGCGCTATCTGGCGCACCTGGTTCAAGGTTTGCGTTGCAAGTGTCCCTGCAGCTGCAGTGGGTATTCTCCTTGATAAGATAATCGAAAAGGTTACGGGCAAGGATATCGACGATTGGCTCTATAACGGGCTCGTCGTTGCTATGATGCTCATTATATACGGAATTTTGTTCATCCTCATCGAAAAATCTAACAAGAATCGCACGCCGACCGTTTGCTCGGTGGGTGAGATATCCTATAAGCAAGCACTTTTGCTTGGTGCGTTCCAGGCACTTGCCATCGTTCCGGGAACTTCGCGTTCGGGCTCTACGATCCTTGGCTCTATGCTCATCGGATTTTCACGCTCCTGCGGAGCAGAGTTTTCCTTTTTCATGGGCATTCCCGCAATGGTGGGAGGAAGTCTTATAAAGGCGCTTGGATTCTTCAAATTCATCTCGGGTGAAAATTCATCGGGCATTGCTCTTGACGTACCGATGGAGGCCTGGATAATCCTCGCAGCCTCGACCGTTGTCGCATTTTTGGTGTCCATGGTCGCGATAAAATTCCTTTTAAGCTTTGTAAAAAAGCGCTCTTTTGCTCCTTTTGGAGTTTACAGAATCGTTCTCGGTGCGATAGTTTTGATCTATTTTGCATTCTCGGGCAACGTAATTTAAAAATTTTTTTCAAAATGATAAAGCTTTTTCCAAAAATGAGTTGTTCCACAGGGGGACGAAACGCAGTCGCCAAGTGATGAACAATTTATGAATTTGTGGAAAAGTTTTGAAATATCCACAATATTTCCACATGGCACAGTCCACAGTGGAAAAGCACCTATAAAACGGTGTTAACAAGGCTGCAAAGCCTTGATATCATTGACTTTTTCGTTTGTTGAAAAAGGGTGCGGAGAAAGTGGCAAGTGTGAAATTGCGCTCCGTTTTCCACAAAAAATGAGAAAAAAGCATAAAAGTTCCTCTTTCCACAGCCTTTTGTGGAAAAGTCAAAAAATCTCATTTTTCGCAAAAAATCGACTTTTTGGGAGTTGGTGACAGGATTTCGTCCCCCTGCTCATAATCAGGACAAGTTATCCACAAATAGCTCCTATCTCTTATCACCGAGAATCCACAAGCTTTGAGGTGGCAAAAAGTCAGTGATATCAATGCTTTGAGGTGGTTTTCCACAAAATCCACCGGCTCTATTATTTACTAAAACTAATTATTATTTTATTTATTTCATTCATTTCGTTATTTTTATAGCGCGCGAGAATTGATATTTTTGATTTTTTTATCCAAAACGCAGAGTGACGTTTTTCTGTCGCGCATCGGGGTTGGAATTGTGCTATAATTTCACACAAAGGCAAATGAAGGGGAAAGGAGATGCCAAATGATATACCTCAACGTAGGCTCGGGTAAGAGCATAAGGGAAAAGGATATAATCGGCATCTTTGATATGGATACGTCCACGGTCTCACCGATAACGAGAAAGCTGCTTTCAGAGGCAGAGAAGGCAAGAAGAACGGAGTTTCCGTCCTATGAGATTCCGAAATCGTTCATCCTTTACGTATCCGAGGACGGCGCTATAAAGGTATGCTTTTCGCAGTTTTCGTCGGTATCACTTCTTGGCCGAGTGGGTAAGGGAAGCGTGAGATAGAGCTTGAACGAAGCGAGCAATAAGAAGCTATGCAAAAGCTTTTTGTCGCACAGACGAGTGCGAACAACAAATTTCAGTAACTAATTCATTCACATACAATCAACATTGAAAGGAAACAGAAATGGAAAACCTTGAGAAAAAGAATGACCTCGTTGTCGAAGATGGCAACTATACCGAAGAAAATATTCAAGTCCTTGAAGGTCTTGAGGCGGTTAGAAAAAGACCCGGTATGTATATCGGTACTACCTCAATCGGTGGTCTTCACCACCTCGTCTACGAAATCGTGGATAACTCCATCGACGAGGCTTTGGCAGGTCATTGTGACAAAATCACAGTTACGATCAATCCCGACAATTCAATTACAGTAGAGGATAACGGTAGAGGTATCCCCTCGGCTATCCACCCCAAGCAGGGCATCCCTACTCCCGAGGTGGTTTATACCATCTTGCATGCCGGCGGTAAATTCGGAGGTGGCGGCTATAAGATCGCAGGCGGTCTTCACGGCGTTGGTGCGTCCGTTGTTAACGCGCTCTCTGAATGGCTCGAGCTTGAGGACGTTTACGACGGAAAGGTATATACTGAACGCTTTGAAAGAGGTAAGGTCGCTCGCGCATTCACTTGTGTTGGCGATGCTACTGATAAGAAGAGTGGTGTTAAGGTTACATTCAAGCCCGACCCCGAGATATTTGAGGAGACCGTTTTCGTTTACCAGACACTCGAAAACAGAATGAGAGAGCAGGCGTTCCTTAACGCAGGTGTTCGCATCGTTCTTATAGACGGAAGAGTTGAAGAGCCCGTTGAAAACGAATTCGTTTACGAGGGCGGTATCAAGAGCTTCGTTGCTCATTTAAACGAGAACCGTCACAACGAGCTTATTCACCCCGAGGTCATCTACATGAAGGGTGAAAAGGGAACAAGCATTGCCGAGGTTGCTCTTCAGTATAACGACAGCTACAACGAGCTCATCCTCTCATTTGCCAACAACATGCACACGATCGAGGGTGGTACTCACGAAACAGGCTTTAAGGCAGCTATCACGAAAGTACTTAACGACTACGCACGCAAGTCCGGCATCCTTAAGGACAGTGACAAGAATCTTTCCGGTGAGGACGTTCGTGAGGGACTTTGTGCCATCATCAGCGTTAAGCTCGAGGATGCTCAGTTCGAGTCACAGACAAAGGCAAAGCTTGGTAACAGTGAAGTAAGAACCTTGGTTGAGGGTATCGTTAACGCAAAGCTTTCCGAATATTTCGAAGAGAATCCTTCAGTTGCAAAGAATATCATAGATAAGGCACTTCAGGCATCCCGTGCAAGAGAGGCTGCAAGAAAGGCGCGCGAGCTTACCCGTCGCAAGGGTGTGCTTGGAGGCTCAACACTTCCCGGCAAGCTTCGTGACTGCCAGGAAAGAAGAATTGAAGTTACTGAGCTATATCTCGTAGAGGGAGACTCTGCGGGTGGTTCTGCAACACAGGGTAGAAACTCCAAGTTCCAGGCGATCCTTCCTCTTCGCGGTAAGGTACTTAACGTTGAAAAGACAAGAATCGACAAGGTTTATTCCAACCAGTCCCTCATCCCCATCATTCAGGCGTTGGGATGCGGTATCGGTGAGGAATTCGACATTGCAAAGCTCCGTTACGGCAAGATCATCATCATGGCCGATGCCGACGTTGACGGTTCACATATCAGAATCCTTCTTCTCACCTTCTTCTTCCGTCACATGCGTCAGCTCATCGACGACGGACATATCTACCTTGCACAGCCCCCTCTTTACAAGGTATACAAGAGAACAGGCGGTAGAAATCAGCAGGAATATTACGCTTTCTCCGACGCGGAGAGAGATAAATACATCGAGCTTCTCGGCGGACACAACGTTGAGGCGGACCGTTACAAAGGTCTTGGTGAAATGGACGCCGATCAGCTTTGGGAAACAACTATGAATCCCGAAACAAGAACACTCCTCAAGGTTACGACCGAGGATGCTGCTGCTTGTGATGCAATGTTCTCACTTCTCATGGGTGACAAGGTTGAGCCCAGACGTGAGTTCATTGAACAAAACGCAAAATTTGCAGAAAATCTTGATATTTAAGGAAAGGAGCAGTTTAATACATTATGACAGACGTTAAAAATCACGATAGCGACAGAATTGAATTTCCTGAACAGAAAATCATTGACGTCGAGATGAAAAAAGAAGTTGAACGCTCCTTTATCGAGTATTCAATGTCAGTTATTGCGGCGCGTGCTCTTCCCGACGTACGCGACGGTATGAAGCCCGGTCAGAGAAGAATCCTTTATGCTATGTACGAGGATCATCTCACAAGCGACAAGCCCTTCCGTAAGTCAGCTACAACGGTAGGTAACGTTCTTGGACGTTATCACCCCCACGGTGACGCAGCCGTTTACGGCACAATGGTAAGAATGGCGCAGGACTTCTCTTACAGATACACACTCGTTGAAGGTCACGGAAACTTCGGTTCAGTTGACGGTGACGGCGCTGCTGCTTACCGTTATACAGAGGCGCGTCTTTCCAAAATCTCAGACGAGCTTATGCGCGATCTTGACAAGAACGTTGTCGTTATGACAAGAAACTTCGACAACCGTCTTGACGAGCCCACAGTATTGCCCTCACGTTTCCCTAACCTCCTTGTTAACGGCTCGGTTGGTATCGCAGTTGGTATGGCGACTAACATCCCCACACACAATCTCGGTGAGGTGATCGACGGCACTATCTATAGAATGGACAATTCCGAATGCACAGTTGAGGAATTGATGGAGTGCATCAAGGGTCCCGACTTCCCCACAGGTGCTACGATTTACGGTGTAAACGGTATTATCGAGGCTTATAAGACAGGTAGAGGACGCATCGTTGTTCGCGCGAAGGCGAAGATCGAAGAGGAAAATCGCAGAATCATCTTCACTGAGATTCCTTATATGGTTAACAAGTCCACACTTTGTGCAAGCATCGGTGACCTTGCTAACGAAAAGAGAATCGACGGCATCACGGATATCCGCGACGAGTCCGGCAGAGCAGGTATGAGAATCGTTATCGAGTACCGTCGCGATGCTAACGCACAGGTAATTCTCAATCAGCTTTACAAATATACACAGCTCCAGGAAACGTTTGCAGCAAATATGCTCGCACTCGTTAACAACGAGCCTAAAACTCTTTCACTCCCCGAAATCCTCGACCTCTACATCGAGCATCAGGAAAGCGTAATCAAGAGAAGAACACAGTATGACCTTGACAAGGCACTCGCGCGTCAGCACATCCTTGAAGGTTATAAGATCGCAAACGACAATATCGACGAGATCGTTGAGCTTATGAAGACTTCAAAGTCAATCCCTGAATCCAAGGAGAGATTGATGGAAAGATACAGTCTTTCTGAGCTTCAGGCACAGGCAATCGTTGAGATGACACTCGGTCGTCTTACAGGCCTTGAAAGACAGAAAATCGAGGACGAGCTTATGCGTCTTGCAGCTCTCATTGCCGATCTTCGCGACATTCTCGGAAACGACCAGAGAGTCAGAGATATCATCAAGGGTGAAATGCTCGAAATCAAGAGAAAGTTTGCCGACGAGAGAAGAACGGATATCGTTCCTGCCGAGGACGACATTCTTCTTGAGGACCTTATCGAGCGTCACGAGTGCGTTATCACACTCACTCATGCAGGATATATCAAGCGTCAGCCTGCCGACACTTACTCTGCTCAGAACAGAGGTGGTAAGGGCATCATCGGTATGACCACAAAGGAAGAGGACTTTATCGAAAAGGTTACTTCCGTACATTCTCACTCCTACCTTATGTTCTTTACGAATATCGGTAAGGTTCACATGAGAAAGGCTTATCAGATTCCCGAGGCTTCAAGAACAGCCAAGGGTACTTATATGGCAAACATCATCGAGCTTGAGGACGGCGAAAAGATCACAACAATGATCTCCGTTCCCGAATTCAACGATACAGAGTATCTTATCATGGTTACCAAGTACGGCATCATCAAGAAGACTCTTCTTTCTGAGTACGAATATCAGAGAAAGGGCGGTAAGCGCGCTCTTAATCTCGACGAGGGTGACGAGCTTGTGTTCGTTATGAGAACGGAGGGTAATTCCGGTCTCGTTATCGCAACCAAGAACGGCTCTGCAGTTCGTTTCGACGAAAGCAACGTTCGTGCTATGGGACGCGTTGCCCGCGGTGTAAGAGGTATCAAGCTTCGTGAGGGCGACTACGTTTGTGGCGTTGCAGTTGTTGACAATACAAAGAAGCTTATCACGATCACTGAAAACGGCTACGGTAAGAAGACTGAATTCTCCGACTTCAGAGAGATGAAGAACCGTGGCGGTAAGGGTATCATCTGCCACAACATTACTGAAAAGACAGGTCTTCTTGCAGGTATCTCCGTTGTTGACGACGACAGCGACATCATGATGATCACCGACCAGGGACAAATGATCCGTATCCGAGTTTCCGACGTTCCCACTTACTCAAGAAGTGCAGGTGGTGTTATCGTAATGAGACTTTCCGAGGGTCAGCACATCGTTAACTTCACAAGAGTTGCCAAGGAAGAGCCCGAGGATGAAGTTGCTCCTGCCGTTGAAGGCAGTGAGGGTGAGTCCTCCCAGCCTGCTGAAGTGGAAAACGCTTCTGTAGAAACAGTTGAAGAAGCTCCCATCGAGGAGTAAAATAAAAAAGCAGTTGCCTTAGCGTCGGGCGCTAAAGGACAGTTAAAAAGCCGATATGGATTTTAATCCGTATCGGCTTTTTTTATTGGATTTTTTCTACCAATTGCATATCTCCTTTTTTATTTTGATGACGACTACGGAGATGTCGTCGTTTTGAAGGTCGGCTTCGGCTCGTGCGCGACGGATGATTTTATCAGCAATCCTTGAGGACGGCTCGTCTGCGATATCCTTTTCACTCAAAATGCTTGTGATAAAGGAGCAATCGTCACCGTTTTTTATCGCGCCGTCACTTAGCATTACAACAAGGTCACCGTCCTCGCACCCGATGGACGTTTGCTTTGCGTCCAAGGAGCGCAAAATTCCTATCGGCAAGCTTGGTGAAGCTAATTTGAATACGTTTTCACGTCTTAACACGAAAGTGGGCGCAGCACCGCTTTTTACGAGCGTGAGAGCACCCGAATACAAATCGAGCTGCAACAAATCTATCGTTGCCGAGCATTCGTCCTCACTCTTGCTTATTTTTGTTCTCAAAACGGAGTTCAACATCTTTAGTGAGGTCTCCATCCTGTTGCCGGCTGAGAGCATGTTGCGAAGGAACACGTTGCATGTCTCGCTCGTGAGGGCGGCATTTCTTCCTGTGCCCATTCCGTCACTGATGAGGGCGTAGAGATAATCGTTTTTGTTTTCAAAAATGCTCACCGTATCACCGCAAATGCTTTCCCCCTCACTTGCAAGACTTGAAAAAGCACAGTCGGCTGAGAAGGCGCGCTTTGCCTCGATGCTCATGTTCACCGAGCCAAACGACAAATCAAAGCTCGGTTGAGTCAGCTTCATGCCGACTGCATTCTCGATGGCTTTTATGAGAGTGGATATATTGGCGCTTTCCTTTGCAATATCAAGGTTTCGCGCGATGATTTTGAGCTTTCTTTTGCCAAAGACCATCACGCTATGCTCACCGTAGCCAAGGTCCGAGATTATTTTGGATATCCTTTTGCCCATCTTTACGTCGGTCTTGAATTCGTCCTCGTTTTCGGCTATGGCATCGTTTAAAATATTGGATATCGCGTCATAATCGAGGGCAAAAATCTCGGTTTTTTCGTTTTTGAATGCTTTTTTGGTCTCGGTAGCACAAAAGGTGTTGGCATCCTTTATTATTTTTTCCTTTCTGAGACATTTCCGTCTGAATCCTTCAGGAAGCTTTCTTTCATCGGCGAAGCCGTGGGAGTGGAGCAAAACGGCAGTCTTTTTTATTGCCTCGAGAGTCATAGGATACTCTGCACCGAAGCACGAGGTGCGGTTTTCACAGCCGTCGCAATGCTTTTCAAAGCTCTCCTCACATATCGAGTGGAGGTCGAGCATGCTCGGTCTTTTGAGCCTTGAGGATAGATTGTAAAAAATCTCCGAAAGGGATGAGAAGGAGTCCGAAATCTGACGGATCCTTTCGTCGTTCGAGATTATTTTTTCACGCGCCAGAATAAGATCCTCCGAAAAGTCGATGCTCTTTTGCGACGCGCCCAGGATGAATCGTTTAACGTCCTCGAAAATATCGAGTCGATCGGCAATGCCAAAGACCAAAGACGAGGATAAAAGAGCAGGGAGGTCGCTTCCGAGAGCACCTATTCCGTGGACGTAGATTCCGAAAGCAAGTCCCGTAATGCAAACGGAAAGGCTTGCACCGAGAAGGGAGATTTTCGATATTGCCATATAGGAGATGGCGCAAAAGCCGAGCATGGGAGCATATTCAAGGGATACGGAAAGTCCCAGTGAAAGTCCTGCCACGATCCCATGTATAAATCCCTTTTTCGTTGCCAAAAGGGTCAGGAAGACTGCAAAGAAGAGAGGGACGGATATTCCCATAAGCTCGATCCCCGACAGAGAGAAGGTAAGAGCCGAAAGAATGGCAAGTGTGGAGATATCCAAAAGTCTTTGAGAGGTGGGAGTGATGGCAAACGCATGTCCCTTCTCCCTCTTCTGATTTTGGACAGTATAATATTTACTGAAAATAAAGGTTGCAAGTGGGGATGCGACAAGGTAGAGGATGGATGCAAATAGATCGTAGAACCTGAAACCTCCCTCCACTATGCGAAAAACTCCCACAAAAAAGACGCCTATGGCACAGCTCATCACCTTAAGGTGCGTGTTTTCGGTAAAGAGGTAGTAAATAGAGGCAAGTACTCCCTTTTTTACCCCCTCCTTGCTCCGTTTTTTGTCGATAAAAAGACTTGATGCAAGTCTTGTGCCAATGAGAAGGCACGAGCCCATCGCCAAGGAGAGTGAAAATTTGCCACCCTCAAACGACGAGGCAATCATTCCGACCAAAACCCACAGAGCCTCTTCGTTACAAGCTCCAAGCAAAGCAAAGCCTAAAGGACGCGTGCCAAGTGGCATCTCGGCACAACTGAATAAAAATCCGAGCAAGAGGTATGCACACCCCTTTAAAAAGAGGAGGGCGATCTCCTTTTTAGAAAGTGATTCAAATTCCTTATTTTTTGATAAAACCTTTCTTTTGGTTTCGAGTAATTCTTGTTTTTCCATTTCAATTTCCTCATTTTTATACTTCGATAGCTTGATTTTACATCCAAAACCTCGAAAAAACGGTCGAAGAGGGGAGGTAAATAAAGATATTTTCAATGTTTTTGAAAAAACTATTGCATATTTATGTAAAAAGTGTTAGAATTAATGTGATATATTATGTTTTATTGTATAACACTTTCCTGAAAGGAGATCAAGGATGGAAATATTACAGAAGATTCTGGAATTTCTTGATATACAAATAAATACACCGAGTATGTACGGCTTGTTCCACGTTGCATTCCTTGTGCTCAGCGTTGTGGCAGGCATCGTGCTTTGCGTTCTCTGGAATAAGGGAATCATCAAAAACATTCGAATGGTATTGCTTGTTACGTCCATCTCACTCATCATTCTTGAGATGTACAGACAGATTAGCTTGAGTATCGGGCTTGACGGCGGTATCACGTTTGAATTCCACTGGGATAAATTCCCCTGGCAGCTTTACTCAGTGCCCATGTACGTTGGACTTATCGCAGGTCTTACAAAGGGAAGAGCGCACGACTATCTTTGCTCACACATCGCGACCTTCGGACTTATGTCTGCAGTGTTCTCAATGCTCTATCCTGTGGATTTGTTCTCAACCGCACTCGGTCTCAACATTCAGATAATGATACTTTTGGGTGCCGTAATTGCAATTTCTATTTTGCTTTACTACACTCATTACGTTGATATTTCATTCAAATCCCTCTTTAGAGGCTTGCCCGTTTTCGCAGTATCCATCAGTACTGCACTCATTCTTAACGAGCTTGCCCATCTCTTTGGACTCACAAAAAATTATCCCGTAAGCATGTTCGGCATCAGTGCCCACGTTCCAAGTACCACTCCCGTATACGGAGGAATACATAACTGGCTTATGGGTAAGGGCTCAAACTTTTATATCTTGTGTCTTTTCATATTCTTTATTGGATGTGTTCTTTGCACAGCTGCCGTTGTTTACGGAGTAATCCTTATTAACAAAATTGTTACGACCGACTATAACGAGCAGTATGCGATCATGGACGAACGCAGACGCGAAAAGATGCTTCAGCGTCAGGAAAAGCTCAGACTTCTTGAAGAAAGAAGAAGACAGGAGCTTAAAGAAGCGCGCGAAAAGAGAAAAGAAGAGAGAAAAGAAAAGAGAGAACGTCGCGAGGCTGAAAGAGAAGCCAAGATCGAGCAGATGCGTGACGAAAGAAAGCGCGAGCGTGCAAGACGTAAGAAGGAAAGAAGAGAAAGAAGAAAAGAACTTGCCAAGAGAAAGAGAGAAGAGCGTGCAAGAAAGCTCAAGGAAAAACGACTTGCCAAGAAGCAGGAGCGCAAGGAGGAAGACAGACTCAAGGCAAAGATGAAGGAAATCGAAAAGCGAGAAAAGAAAGAAAAGAAGGCGCTAAAGAAAGCCAAGAAGGAAGAAAAGCGCCGTCTCAAGCTCGAAAAGAAGGCATATAAGAAGTGGCTCAAGGTTCAAAAGAAGCTTGGAGTTGAAGATCCCGACATCGAGATGTTCTACGACGAATACTACGATTGATTTCAGACAAATAAATAAAAAACCACCCGATTTCGGGTGGTTTTGTTTGTTTGGTCGTTTAATTATTTCTTGATTCCGAGAAGGCTTACAGCACCGTCGATGATAAGGAAGATACCGATAACGTCGATGAGTGTTCCAAGCAGATTCCCAAATGCAAGCGCCACACCGAATGCGATGGTGAGTGCTGCGAAGATGATGAGAAGAAGGTTCTTCTTTTTGCGATTAAGGATACCGATAAGGTGGATAACTCCGTTTGCCGCGATGATAACACCCAAAACGATCCAGAAAAGATCTATAACGAGGGGAAGGACCGTCCAAAGAAGGATACCGATAACGACGTTGATAATACCGATTGCCGCTCTTCTTCTAATAACGTCAATGATACCGAGGATGATAAATATCACACCGAGTGCCATAGCGATCGTGCTGATCAATGAAGCATCGTATATAACGAGTATGATACCGAGAATGATGTAGAGGAGTGGTGATGAGATGTTAAGCGTTAATTTTTTTGCCATAAAAATTCTCCTTTCGAGCTATTTGCGAAAATATTTTATCATAACCTGCAGGGTTTTGTCAATGAAAATAAAAATTGGTCAAAAAAATTAAGAAAAAAATATCAAAAACGTTGGACAAATAGAAAAAAGTGTGATATCATATATGCAATAGCAAAAAAATGAGAAAGGAGCTGACCACGGTGCTGTTTTACGAAATTGAATTGACGACCATACCTAAAATCAAATATAACTGTCCTGTTACCGCGTTCGGCTACCGGGCAAGCGTCAGCAAAAAGGAAGACCTTTTTGAGCTTTGCTATATCGAGGGTGGAGAATGTGTGTGTCAGTTCAAGGACGACGCGCTCATTTGCGAGGCAGGTCACCTCTACCCATTGATTTTTGCTGAGGATTGCGAAATCTACAGTGAGATAAACGCACCCACGAAAATGTATTCCGTTGGGATCGAGAGTGGATTCAATATCTCCCTTATCGATTCTGAAAAGCTTTCCGAGGAGGATGCCCGTCTTCTTATGAAGAGATTGCTCTCGGGTAGCAGATTCTTGCTCCCCAAGGAGGGCGTTTCATCCTACCAGTGCGACTGGTTGCCCTCTTATATGAAGAAGATAATCATGTGCAAAACGGGTGAGAGAATAGGTGAGGAAACACACGCCCTCTCAATGATACTTGAATTTCTTAGCCGTATAACCAAGGTGAGCATGGATGCCGTTGCGTTTGATACTAAGGCGTTCCCCACAAGTGCCGTTGCCTATAGTGAAATGGTCGTGGCATATATCATCAAAAATTATCGCAAAAAGATCAGCGTTACCGACATTGCTGAGGAGTTTGGTCTTACTCCCAACTACCTTCACGCGATATTCAAGCAGGTGAAGGGAACAACGATAATCGATTACCTTACGAATTACCGTATGGAGCTTGCAAGGACCTATATCGAAAGATTCGGTCTTCGTGCCTATGAGGCAGCAAATATGGTGGGAATCGACGATCCTGCATACTTTAGCCGAGTTTTCAAAAAGCTTTATGGCAAAAGCGTTTCCGAATTTAAAAAGAACAACGAAAAATAAAAGAACGGATGTGTGCATCCGTTCTTTTTTGTGTATTCTTATTTGAAATAGATTCCCTTTTGAAGTGCCTCAAGCATGATGATTGCGCTTGATGCGTTTGTTGCAAGTGGAATTTTCTGAACGTCACAAAGACGAAGGAGTGCAGAAACGTCGGGCTCGTGGGGCTGTGCAGTGAGGGGATCGCGCAAGAAGATGATGAGGTCAAGCTCACCGTTGGCAAGCATAGCTCCAATCTGCTGGTCACCGCCAAGGGGGCCGGATTTCATTCTGTGAATGCAAAGGCCTGTTTCACCCATGATAAGAGTACCCGTTGTGCCTGTCGCATAAAGCTCGTGGCTACAAAGCACGTCCTTGTAGGTTTTTGCAAGGTCTATGATGGCATCCTTTTTCTTGTCGTGTGCAATAAGTGCAATTTTCATATTTTTTCTCCTTTTAATAATGTATGGATAAGAAGCGTCGTTTAAATTTTATCTCAGAGCTTGAACATATATGGCATAATGCTGCCAAGAGTTTCTTCAACGTAATCTCCCTCGTTTGAGGTAACGAGAAGTACCTTGAAATCGGGTGAACAAAACTCACTCATAACCTGACGGCACACTCCACAGGGAGCTGTTACGCCTTTGATGTCACCCTTGTGACCACCAACGATGGCGATCGCCTCAAACTCGCGTTCACCGTTGTGAACGGCAGTAAAGATCGCGTTTCTCTCGGCACATACTGTGGGAGTATATGACGCGTTTTCGATATTTGCGCCCGTGTACACCTTGCCGTCCTTGGTAAGAAGAGCCGCACCCACCGTGAAATTTGAGTATGGGGAATATGATTTTTTCATTGCCTCGATGGAAGCGAGTGCCAACGCGCGATAATTTGTTTTGTTTTCTGTCATTTTGCTTTAATCCTCCTTTCGGGGAATGAAATTATTTATTCGTAAAGTGATATATCATTGTGCTCAACGTTGAAATAAATTACTAAATTACGTAATGTTGAGGTGTGTTTTTGCGATACCTATGTTTCGTTATAAATCAAAGCATACTTTCGCCTTCGCACTTATAATCAATATTGAAGTAATCCGCAACTGTTGCGGCAATATCTGCATAAGTTGTGCGCGTGCCGAGGTTTGCAGGGGCAATGTTCTTGCCGTACATGATGCAGGGCACGTATTCGCGAGTGTGGTCGGTGTGGTGATCACCGGGATCGCATCCGTGGTCGGCTGTGATGATGAGGATATCGTCATCTCTCATTCCGTTGACGAAGGAGGGAAGCCATCTGTCGAATTCGGCAAATGCGTTTGCGTAGCCGTCTACGTCCTGACGGTGACCGTAGAGCATATCGAAATCAACAAGGTTGATAAAGCAAAGTCCCTCAAAGTCCTTATCAAGTGCCTTAAGAGAAAGCTCCATGCCCTCGGTATTGGAATGTGTGAATACCTTTTCACTCACGCCCTTGCCTGCAAAGATGTCATAAATCTTGCCGATGGCATAAACGTCCTTTCCCTGCTCAATAAGTGCATCGAGGACGGTGTGACCGTATGGCTCGAGTGAGAAATCGTGACGGTTGGCTGTTCTCTTGAAGGGATGTGTGCCCTCAAAGGGACGCGCGATAACTCTGCCCACTGCGTGCTCTCCGCAAAGAAGCTCACGCGCGATACGGCAGTATTCATAGAGCTGCTCGATAGGAACTATATCCTCGTGTGCTGCGATCTGGAAAACGGAGTCTGCGCTTGTGTAGACGATGAGGTCACCTGTTTTTACGTGTTCTTCACCGTAGTCGCGGATAACGTCCGTGCCTGAATAGGGCTTGTTACAAAGAACACCTCTGCCGACTCTCTTTGAGAATTCGTCAAGAAGCTCCTTTGGAAATCCGTCGGGATAAGTGGGAAGGGGATTTTCGGATACGATTCCTGCAATTTCCCAGTGACCGATCGTGGTATCCTTGCCCATTGATTTTTCGGTAAGACGAGCAACGCGTGCTGTGGGAGCATCGACCTTGCCCAAAAACTCAAGGCCGTCGATGTGTCCTATACCCATCTTGCGAAGATTTTCGCAAGAAAATTTATCTGAAGCTGAAATTCTCTTGATCGTGTGGCAGTCGCGATCGCCAAAGCTTTCGCAGTCGGGCATCTGTCCTGCTCCACACGAGTCGAGAACGATCAAAAATACTCTTTTTTTCATATGTTTTTTCCTTTTTTAGTTATTCGTAAAGTGTCAAATTATCGTGATTTTCACCGTTAAAGTACCATTTTAACGGATTTTCACGAATGTATTTTACGTGAAATTCATAATCCCTTTCATCGCGGATTATGTGGTCAAAAGACCTCATTTGCCAAATGTTTTTGCCGATTTCTTTGTTACAAAAACGTTTAAATGTTGAAATGAATTTTGAAATTATGGAGTTTTGTGTTGAATTTTCAACGCAAACCAACTCCGTAGGGACCGGCGTCCCCGACGGTCCATTATTGCAAATATTAATCAACAAATGAATGTGATTGGGCATAATTACATAATCGTCAACTGAAATGTTTTCATAGAAATTATTTAGCTGATTAATGTATTTATCTGCAATTTTACCGTATTCCGTTAGTTCAACAATTATTTCTTTATTGGTTTGTGGACCGTCGAGGACGCCGGTCCCTACAAAATTTAGTTTTACTTGGGAAAGCAAGTGCTCTTTATTTTGTGTGCAAATTGTTATGAAATAAGTGCCAACGGAATTGTAATCAAATATTTCGAGGCGAGTTGATTTGCGATTTTTATATTTCATAAAGTATCAAGTTAATATTTTACATCATCCATCCTGCTGATGCGCACTGGCTTTTAAGAAGCTTTATAAAATCTTCCGCATTTCCAACGGAGAACGCATCTTTTTTCAACACCATACCTGTTCTACCGATCATTTTAGGGAATACAACGATATAATTTTTGGTTTCGAAGAACAGAGAAATCTTTTTGATTTCACAAGAAATTTCGGAGTTTCTCCATTTACCGTTTATCATTGTATCGTCTGCGGTGATGACGGAAAATCCATCGTCGTTTCCTTTAGGTGTGTTGGCTTTTACCATTGAAAAATATGCAATAGGCCATAAAATAAACGTCATACCTGTTAAAGCGAATGTTAAAATTTGATAAATGGTAATTTGTCCTATCCAAAGCGCAAGCAAAATATCGATGGGGAGAAAAATGATTATTACAGTGATAAAAAATTTCATTAATTTCGTTTTGAACAAATAGTGAAAGGCTATTTCTTTTGCCATTTCTTCACTATATGTAAAGCTGTTGCAAAACAAGGGCTCGTTCATTTGTTTTCTCCTTTGAATGAAATTTTCAAATTTTGATTTATCGGGGGGGATGTTTATTGTTTTAAACATAAACTAACTTTTGTAGGGACCGGCGTCCTCGACGGTCCACAACGAGCAATAAACACTTTATTCACGGCTTTATACAAACTAAAATCAACGTTTTTTACAAAAAAAGTTACTTCATTTTTGAAACGGACCGTCGAGGACGCCGGTCCCTACAAGGTTACTTTAATTTGAAAGGTGGTTTGTACTAACATCCCTATAAATCCCAATTTATTATTTTGGGGACACAGGGGGAATTTTTGACAAAATTCCCCCTTGTATATTACATAGTATCGAGTTTAACTGCTGTTTCAAGCGCGAGGGTCATCATATCAGTAAAGGAGTTTTGTCTTTCCTCTGCTGTGCATCCCTCGTGTGTGAGGAGGTTATCGGAAATTGTGCATATCGCAAGAGCGCGCTTGCCGTAACGAGCCGCGTTCATATAGAGAGCTGCCGCTTCCATTTCAACTGCCATAACACCCATTTTTTCACCCCATTCGCAGTCGGGGAGAGCTCCGTTTTCGCGCAAGGGAGCATCGCGATAGAAGGTATCGGATGACAAGATGTTACCCACCTTATACTTAAGATTCAATTCTTCAGCAGTTTCAACACAAGCACGAAGCATTGAAAAATCACAAATGGGGGCATAAGTGCCGGGAAGATTGAAATTGCATGCAAAGTTGGAGTTAGTGCAAGCGCCCATACCCATAACGATGTCGCGAAGCTGAATATCATCTGTGAGAGCACCTGCAGAGCCGATTCTCATGATATTTTCAACACCGAAGAAGTTGTAAAGCTCGAAGGAGTAGATACCGATAGAGGGCATACCCATACCACTTGCCATAACTGAGATTTTAACTCCCTTATATGTGCCTGTATAACCCTGAACACCACGAACATTGTTTACAAGTACGGGATTTTCAAGGA
>JAZRFY010000033.1:0-59947 GCA_045643885.1 Eubacteriales bacterium
ATTGTTTCGTCCACCTTTTTAAAGGTGGCTCTCCACGAGTAGTGGCGCGGTGCAGGCTGCGCAAGCCTGCAATACGCCGTTTCTTTTTTGCCAAGCTTTTTTCTTTGAGGCTTTTGTTCCAAAGAAAAAAGCGTTTCAAAGACGAACTAACCTTTGATACCAAGACTTTTTAGCCGCTTTTCTTTGACGAAATAAGCGCAAAGAAAAGCTAACAAAAGAAACGCTGAGCCAAGGGCTACGTGCCCTTGAACCGCGCCACTACGCGTGGGGCGCTCGCTTTTGAAAAAGCGAGGCAAAACAATCGCGCATAGCGAGTGCGAACACACCGCTAAATCCCAATTTATCAACCTATAAAAAATGGAATTGTAAATATTTATCCGCTTTATTGACACAAAAGAGAATTTGTGCTATAATCTAAACTGGTTAGATATTGATTTTATATAGAAGAGAGGTATCGAAATGAAAAACAAAAAGCTTGATACTATATGCGTGCAGGGTGCATACGTGCCCAAGAGTGGCGAGGCAAGAGTTTGTCCTGTCAACAAGAGCACGACCTTTTACTACGAAAAGGCACAGGACATGGCAGACCTTTTCGACCTTAAAACTGAAGGATATTTTTACTCTAGAATAGGTAACCCCACGGTCAACGCATTTGAAGAGAAGCTCTCAATGCTTGACGGAGGCACGGGTGCCATCGCATGTGCATCGGGCATGAGCGCGACCATGCTTGCCGTTCTCAACGTTTGCAACGCAGGTGATAACATCGTTTCCGCATCGGCAGTTTACGGTGGAACTTACAACCTTTTCTCAGTAACGTTAAAGAAATACGGCATCGAAACAAGATTTTTTGATCCCGACGACAGTGCCGAGAATATTGAAAAGCTCATCGACGAGCACACAAAGGTGATCTTTGCCGAGACAATTGCAAATCCCACCATCGTGGTGCTTGATTTTGACAAGCTTGCAGGCATTGCAAGAAAGCACGGGGTTCTCTTTATGGTGGACAACACACTCGTTACTCCCGTTCTTTGCAAGCCCAAGGATTTTGGCGCAAACGTTGTTCTTTATTCATCATCCAAGTATCTTGACGGTCACGCAGTTGCCCTTGGCGGTGCAGTTGTTGACTGTGGCAACTTCGATTTTGCAGCAAGTGACCGTTATCCCGAGTTCAACACTCCCGACGAGAGCTATCACGGACTTGTATACTCCACTCTCGGTGGCAAGGCGTTTGGAACGAAGTGCCGTGTTCAGATGATGCGCGACCTCGGTGCGATCATGAGCCCCGAAAACGCGTTCCTTACAAATCTCGGTATGGAAACTCTTGCTCTCCGTATGGAAAGACATTCACAAAATGCTGCACGCGTTGCAGAGTATCTTGAAAAGCATCCCAAGATCGAGTGGGTGAAATACGCGTCCCTTGAGTCAAGCCCCTATCACGCATTTGCGATGAAGTATATGCCAAACGGACAGGGCGGTATGCTCAGCTTCGGCGTTAAGGGAGGCTCGGACGCAGCTACCGTTGTGATGGAAGGACTTAAGATGATTGCGATCGTAACTCACGTTGCAGACGTTCGCTCCTGCGTTCTTCATCCTGCATCCACAACTCACCGTCAGCTTTCAAAGGCGGACCTTGAGGCGATCGGAATTGCAGACAATCTCGTTCGTCTTTCAGTGGGCATTGAAAACGTTGAAGACATCATTGCCGATCTTGAAGGCGCACTTTCAAAAATCTAATTAAACTCAGATAAGGAAATATAGAAATGCCAATCATCATTCCTCAGGATATGCCTGCGTATTCCACGCTTGCATCTGAAAATATATTCGTGATGAACGAGCTTCGAGCAGAAAGACAGGACATTCGTCCTATCGAGATAGCCATTCTCAATCTCATGCCCACCAAGGTGGAGACCGAGACTCAGCTTATCCGTATGCTTTCAAACTCACCCCTTCAGATAAGGGTCACTCTTCTTTCGACCGAGTCCTATACAGGCACTCACGCGCCCGAGCATCACCTTGAAAAATTTTATAAGACCTTTAACGAGATAAAGGACCGCCGCTTTGACGGAATGATAATCACGGGTGCTCCCGTTGAGACGATCCCGTTTGAGGAGGTCAAGTATTGGGAAGAGCTTACTAATATCATGGATTTTGCTCGCACCAACGTGCAAAGCACGGTGTTCATCTGTTGGGGAGCACAGGCGGCTCTTCATTACTACTACGGACTTGAAAAGACCGAGCTTGATAAGAAGGTGTTTGGTATTTTCCCTCACGAAAAGGTTATGAGATACGATCCACTCCTTAAGGGAACGGATAAGTATATCAACATTCCTCACTCCCGTCACACAGAGATAAGTGAGCTTGAGATCGCCAAGATCGACGAGCTTGTTACTCTTGCGAGAAGTGACGAGGTCGGAGCGTCTATTTTGCGCTCCCGTGACGGACGTCAGATCTACTTTATGGGACATCTTGAATACAGCAAGGACACTCTTAAAACCGAGTATCTTCGCGACGTGGCAAAGGGACTTCCCATCGATCCACCGAAGAATTATTTCGTTGACGAAACGATGAACGAGATAAATCCCAATTGGTATTCGACTACGTCACTCATCTATTCAAATTGGCTTAACTACTACGTTTATCAGGTGACTCCTTATAATATTTCGTTGATATAGTAAAGCGCGAAAACAAATAATAAGCCCCGACAGATTGTATAAAAGTCTGTCGGGGTTGATTTATTCTGTTCGGTAAATTCTTATTTATCGTTCTGTTTTATCCCAAGTTTCGCATTTATATTACAAAGGCATCGGGCAAAGCACATACACCTATTCTTCCGTCTTCAAATGCTTGTAGTACCAACGCATTGGGTTTTCGTAGATGTATTTTGCTCTTGTTTCATAATCCTCACGATCACGAATAATATGCTCTATATATCCGCGTTGAAATATGTTGTTTCCAATTTCTTTGTTGCAAAACCGTTTGAACGTAGAAACAATATGTGGTAACATTTCGTTGGTAGGGGTCGGCGCCCTCGACGACCCGTCCTTGTGTGATGCATATTCGTCGGGATAAAGAAAGATAATTACGTGTATGTGGTCAGGCATAACCACGTATCGGTCAATTTTTACACCGGGTATGTTTTCGCTTGATAATAAATATTTTTCGGTGATTTTACCAATTTCCGTTAATTGTATTTGTGGTGTTAACGGGTCGTCGAAGCCGCCGACCCCTACCGGTTTGATAATATCCGAAAGTATCCTTTTTCTGTCTTTGATACATATCGTAACAAAATATGCACCTGTGGAGCTGTAATCATAATTTTTTAGCCTTGTTGATTTTCTTTTAGGCAATTCTTTTTCCTTATCCATTTTCATCACCCATCTCATCATAACACAAATCGGCAGAGAAAACAAGTTCTCTGCCGAAACTTTGTGATTGCAAATCCTCCGTTAAGAAAAACAGAGAAAAGACTCACGGTTATTATTTTTTTAGGATTATTCCTTAACTATGTCGTATCTTACGCCACCGATCTTGATGTACTTAACGCCGTTTTCTTCACCTTCAGCATAGGAAGAAGCCTGTCTCTCTTCACCCTCGAATTCAAGCACGATGATGAGATTTTCAGGATTTTTGGGATCTTCAGTAATCTCGTACTTACCTTCAGTAACTACTGTTTCGGGATCGCCAAAGAGCACTTCTGAAACTGTTGTTCTTGTAACTGTACCGAAAAGGCCGAATTCATAGGTTACCTTGCCGGAGAAAACGATAGCATCCATCTCAGCAGAGTACTTGCCTGTGAGGATCTTTCCACAAGAGCAAAGGGAAACTGCAAGCATGCAAACGATCAAAAGTACTGACAAAATTCTTGTTGCTTTTTTCATAATTAGTTCTCCTTTTATTTTGATTAGAGGTCATTGCTCTCTATGGTTAAAGTATATCAAATAATTTCCAAATTGTCAACGGAAGAATTTACTTTTTTGCAAATTTACAAGAAAATAATTTTAATCGATAATTTATATAATAAAGTTATAGACAAAAGGGATAAACTATGATATAATATACTGTCAAAGTGTAATTTGACCAAAACAGGTAACAATTTACTTATATACACAGTAATTCAAGAAAGGAGCAGCTATGCTTGAGCTTAAAAACGTGTCCTACGTTGTCAAGGATGAAAACGGTCAGGACAAGCAGATAATCAAAGACATCAGTCTTAAAATAGACGAGCGCTTTGTGGCTATCACAGGTCCCAACGGTGGCGGCAAGTCAACACTTGCAAAGATCATTGCGGGAATCTATCAGCCCACGAGCGGTCAGATACTTTTTGACGGTGAGGATATCACGAATACATCCATCACCGACAGAGCAAAGAAGGGCATTAGCTTTGCATTCCAGCAGCCCGTCAGATTCAAGGGACTTACAGTCAAGGACCTTATTACGTTGGCAGCTGGAAAGCCCATCAGTGTAACGGAGGCGTGCAACTATCTTTCAGAGGTAGGACTTTGTGCGCGCGACTATATCAACCGCGAGGTAAATGCATCTCTTTCGGGTGGTGAGCTTAAGAGAATTGAGATCGCGCTCATTATTGCGCGTTCAACAAAGCTTTCCGTCTTCGACGAGCCCGAGGCAGGCATCGACCTTTGGAGCTTTAACAATCTTATCAAGGTGTTTGAAAGAATGCACGAAAAGACACACGGCTCCATACTTATCATCTCCCACCAGGAGAGAATCCTCAATATTGCAGACAGAATCATCGTTGTTGCCGACGGTGAGATTCGCGAGAGTGGAACCAAGGACGAGATCATGCCCCAGGTTTTAGGATCGGGAGCTCCTTGCTCGGTTCTCACCGATAACATATAAGGAGGTTTTATTATGGATCAGATCAAAAAGAACCTTCTTATGCAGGTTGCCGACCTTCACACAGTTCCCGAAGGCGCATACAACATCCGTGAAAACGGTGCTGCAGCAGGCAGAAAGACAACTGCGAACATCGACATCGTTTCAAAGACGGACAAGCCCGGCATTGACATCATCGTCAAGGAGGGCACAAAGAACGAGAGCATCCACATTCCCGTGATCATCAGTGAAAGCGGACTTAAGGATATGGTCTATAACGATTTCTATATCGGAGAGGGCGCAGACGTTACCATCATTGCAGGATGTGGCATCCACAACTGTGGTGACCAGGATTCAGCCCACGACGGTATCCATACCTTCCACGTAGGTAAGGACGCACGCGTAAGATACGTTGAGCGTCACTACGGTGAGGAAGAGGGAACGGGTGAAAACATCATGAATCCCACGACCGTGATCGAAATTGACGAGGGTGGCTATCTTGAGATGGAAACAACACAGATCAAGGGCATCGACTCGACCATAAGAAACACAAATGCCGTTTTAGGCAAGGGAGCAACTCTCATCGTTAAGGAAAAGATCATGACACACGGAAAGCAGCATGCAGAGACCGTGTTCAACGTGGATCTTAACGGAGAAGGCTCAAGCACTAACGTTATTTCGCGTTCAGTTGCGAAGGACGATTCAACGCAGACCTTCTTGTCCAAGATCAACGGAAACAGTGAGTGCTACGGTCACACCGAGTGCGATGCGATCATTATGGATAACGCGTCCGTTCGTGCAATTCCCGAGATTACGGCAAACGATATAAACGCAAGTCTTATACACGAGGCAGCAATCGGCAAGATCGCAGGTGAGCAGATAATCAAGCTTATGACCTTGGGACTTACCGAGCAAGAGGCTGAGGAGCAGATCGTCAACGGATTTTTGAAATAAGGGCTTGCAGGAGCAAAGCGTCGGCACAAAGAAAGTGCGAACAAGGTGGACAAAGGTAAAGCAGTTATATGGATTGTGGCACTGTCGTCAGATACCAAGATTCCAATATCGCTTTTTCTTTTGAAGAAGTAGCCCCAAAAGAAAAAGCTTTGCCAAAAGAAAATGGGCGAATGCGCTCACGCCGCGCGGCGCCACTGCTCGTGGAGAGCCACCTTTAAAAAGGTGGACGAAACGTCGGCACAAAGAAAGTGCGAACAAAAATAAAATCAAATTATTATGTGAAAGGTGAATTATTATGTCAAAGCTTATCGGTAATGCAATAGTCGGTCAAAGTGGTGGCCCCACCGCTGCTATCAATGCCACCTTGGCAGGTGTTATCCGTGGCGTCCTCGAAAACGTTCACGATGGCTCTATTCCCACCCTCTACGGTATGAAAAACGGTGTTGAGGGCTTGCTTTGTGAAAATATCGTTAACCTTTCACAAATCTTTTCGGATACAAAAAAGATCGATATCCTTGAGCAGACTCCTGCCGCTGCACTCGGCTCTTGCCGTAAAAAGCTCCCCAAAATCGAGGAGGGCAGAGAGGTCTATGAAAGGCTTATCGAAATATTCAAAAAATACGATATCAGATATTTCTTCTATATCGGTGGAAACGACTCCATGGACACCGTTGCCAAGCTTTCCGAATACACAAGGAGCTGCGACTATGAAATGAGAGTTATCGGTGTTCCAAAGACCATTGACAACGACCTTGTCGGTACTGACCACACTCCCGGCTTTGCTTCGGCTGCAAAGTACATTGCAACAACTATGGCAGAGATCATTCGCGACTGTGCCGTTTACACCACGAGGGCAGTTACCGTTGTTGAGATCATGGGACGCGATGCAGGCTGGCTCACTGCCTCTGCAGGTATCGGAAAGGCATTTTCCTCGGAGGTACCTGACCTTATCTACCTTCCCGAAAGAGCCTTTAATAAGGAAGAATTCTTTGAAGACCTTAGGATAGCTCTAAAAAAGCATCCCAACGTTGTGGTTGCCGTTTCAGAGGGCATAAGATTTGCCGACGGAACCTATGTGTGCGAGGGCTTTGGCATCGCATCCACCGACGTTTTCGGTCACAAGCAGCTCTCGGGTACGGGTAAGGCACTTGAGGTGGCTATCAAGAATGAGTTTGGCTGCAAGGTTCGTTCGATCGAGTTGAATCTTCCTCAAAGATGTGCTTCCCACCTTGCTTCAAGGGTGGATATTGAAGAGTCCGTTTCGGTTGGACGCGCTGCTGTCAAGGCGGCAAGTGAGGGAATTACGCGTCAGATGATGACCATCGAACGCGTGTCAACAACACCTTACGCTGTTGAGATCTCCCATCGCGACGTCAGTGAGATCGCAAACAAGGTAAAGCACGTTCCAAGTGAATTTATCAACGAGAGAGGGAACTCGGTAACCGAGGAGTGTGCGCGTTATCTCTTGCCACTTATCCAGGGTGAGATCGACGTGAAGTACGAAAACGGGATCCCCAAGCACGTTATTATATGAAAATCAAGCAAAAAAATATAAATCCCTTTGAAAACAGTGACAGCAACAAGCGTTATTACACCTATGACTACTTTTTAAAGCAGACCTATGGTGGAAAGTGCGCAAAGATTCCTCTTGACGCAGGCTTTTCCTGTCCGAATATGGACGGAAAATGCGGTGTTGGAGGATGCATCTACTGTTCGTCGCGCGGTAGTGGTGACTTTGCCGAGAGTGCGAGCCTGCCGATTGCCAAGCAGTATGAATTGACTCGTCAAAGGCTTTCTTCAAAGTGGAGCACCGAGAGATGCATTCCTTATTTTCAAGCGCGAACGAACACCTATGCTCCGCTTGAGAGGATAAGGGAGAAATTTGAAGAGGCGCTTGAATGCGAGGGCGTTGTTGCGATGAACGTGGCAACGAGGGCTGATTGCCTGCCCGACGACGTTGTTTCATATCTTTCGGACCTTGCGGATAGAGTGGATCTTACGGTGGAGCTTGGACTCCAGACCGTGCACGACGACGTTGCTTCTCTTATAAACCGAGGTCACGATTTTAAGACCTTTCTTGAGGGATATGAAAGATTAAGAAGGGCAAATCCCAAGATTCGAATTTGCGTTCACCTTATTTTCGGACTCCCTTGCGAGAGTGACGAGATGATGCTCGAAAGTGCCAAGGTGGTGGGAAAGCTCCTTCCCGATATGGTAAAAATACATCTTTTGCACGTAATTAAGGAAACAAACCTTGCAAAAATGTATGAAAGTGGGGAATACATACCACTTGAAAAAGAGAGATACGTTCGTCTTGTGGCAGAGGCATTGCAGTATTTTAATAAGGATACCGTCATAGCGCGTCTCACCGGTGACGGCATGGCAGACGAGCTTTTAGCTCCCGATTGGTCGCGCAAAAAGGTGGCAGTCATCAACGATATCGACAAATATCTCTTCGACCACAATATGTGGCAAGGAAAGAATTTTTCGTAAGATGGGATAAAAATCAATAAAATCAAATAAAAAACAATATAAAAAAGCAGACGTATCTAACGGTGTTCTTCTCAAAAGGGAGAGCTTACTATAGAATAATTAAAAAAATCAAATTAGGCGATAAAAACAAGCAGTTAATTGATGCAATCTAAAGGAGATTGAGTGATGATGTTAACTCAGACGCAGGAACTTTTGATAGATGGGTTAAAAGTTTTCAAAGTAAAAAAAGATCTAATAATAGGAATATTGCTAATGCTTCAAGAGGAAGATCAACAAATGGAATTGATGGAGTGGATGTCAAACCACGAGGGGGCAACACCCAGCCAAATACTTCAACAAGCAACGGAGATAGCAAACTAAAAGGCAAAATCTCATGTAAATTAGACACCGACTATCTCTCCGCAGTAGAGCGAGGAGATACTGAAGCGGCGCAGAGGATGGTTGACGAGGCAGCGAAAAAGGTGGCAGTCATCAACGATATCGACAAATATCTCTTCGACCACAATATGTGGCAAGGAAAGAATTTTTCGTAAGATGGGATAAAAATCAATAAAATCAAATAAAAAACAATGTAAAAAAGCAGACGTATCTAACGGTGTTCTTCTCAAAAGGGAGAGCTTAACCGAGGATATGCCTGCTTTTTTAAATTAAATGACGTAGAACGAGAAATGCAAAGGGGAGTGCCCAAAGGTCTCTTGCCGATGCCACAAGCTCTACGTCAGCCTGCCGGTGGACAACTCCGAATTAATAATTCATCCTCGTCAAGACCAGTCGCAGACTTTATAAGAGCCAAGAGTTGTCAGTGAGCCTTGGGATCCAATTTCCCAACGCTATAACTCGTCTTGCCTCTGATACTATTATACCACAAAAAATGGATCTGTCAACATTAAAAAAAGGATGAATCGTACCGGGAATTTGTGTTAGGACACCAAATTTAGGAATGATCAAACTCGGTAGGGGAGGGGCTTGCTCCTCCCGCTATATAAGCCTTCCTCCGAGAGGAAGGTGGCACGCGGCAGGGGTTCCCTTGTAGCGAATGAAATGAGCTTTAGGGGTTCGCTGCGGTGCGTGACGGAAGGAGCCTGCGTGACTTTAGGTTTGTGCTAACTTCATTGTAACGCGCTCTCCCTCACCCGACTTCGTCGGGAGCTCCCTCCCGGAGGGAGCCTTTTTTACGTTCATCTATGCCTTGTCATTTTTTCTGACAACTACTGACTTAATTAAAGACAATTAACGGGAGGAGCAAGCCCCTCCCCTACCTTGCTGATACTATTATTTAAGGTTGGCAAAGAGCAATATCAATATTTTATTGATTTCAAAGAAGATAAGACGCCCGGTCTCAGCAATACGGTTGTTAAAAACCTCCTGCGAGCTGACCAAGCGTCTTATACTATAAGTATATCACAAAATTCGGATTTGTCAACATTAAGACCAAAACAAAATAGCATTAGATGATATAAGAGAAATAAAAAATGACCGAGGTCATCAAGACGCCACTCCTGATTTAACAGGGGATAGCAATCTCCGTCGCTCGGTCAATATTAGTATATCACAAAACTCGGATTTGTCAATCAAAAAAGGAGAAAATTTGTGTTAGGACACCAATTTGGATAAAAAAAGAGCAAGTCGATCGACTTGCTTTTTTCTGGGGTGAGTGATGGGATTCGAACCCACGGCCTCCAGGGCCACAACCTGGCGCTATAACCAACTTAGCTACACCCACCATATGGCGTGCCTTGAGGGATTCGAACCCCCGACCTACTGCTTAGAAGGCAGTTGCTCTATCCGACTGAGCTAAAGGCACATGTGGAGCGAGTGATGGGAATCGAACCCACGCGACCAGCTTGGAAGGCTGGAATTCTACCATTGAACTACACTCGCAAACGCGCTCACAAATAACGCTCCATTATATTAACACAAATTGATCTCAATGTCAAGCCTTTTTTATACTTTTTTTGATTTTTTTTGGAATTTTTGCAAAAAGGATTGAAACTTATCTTTAAATTTGATATTATATTATTAATGTTTATTGAAAGGCTTTAAATTATGCTTGATTTTTTGTCACCGAATTACTATTTTGAACGATATAGCCTTGTTTCACCCGAGTTTTTGAAGGCTAAGGGCATCAAAACGCTCTTGCTTGACGTGGACAATACTCTTGCTCCCTATGAGCAGGCTGAGCCGGACGGTGAGATTTTGGCATGGCTCAAATCCCTGGAGGAGAACGGCATCTCCTATGCCTTCATCTCAAACAATTCAAGCGACGAGAGGATCAAGCTCTTCAACCGTTCGATCGGTGCTATCGCGTATGCAAAAAGCGGAAAGCCCTTTGCTAAAAGAACTATTGACAAGACCTTAAAGGCACTTGGCACGTCCCGTGAGAGCGCTGCATTTATGGGAGATCAGATCTATACCGACGTTTGCGCAGGTAAATTCAACGGTATGAGGGCGATCCTCGTTCCTCCCATCAAGGACAAGACAAGTCTTTTCTTTAAGACGAAGAGATTCCTTGAAAGGCCCGTTTTAAAGCACTTTTTCAAAAAGCACGGAAAAGAAAATTCCAAGATATAGATATAAAGGAGAAAATCATGTCACAGATCAAAAGATTGCAAAATATAATGGAGCAAAAAGGCATCGAGGGTATTCTCGTCAGCTCTTACATCAACCAGCGTTACGTTTCCAATTTCGATTTTCAGGACGGCTACGTTCTCGTTTTCAAGAACAAGGCATACGTTCTTACTGACTTCAGATACATCGAGGCTGCCAACAACGAGCTTGACCTTAACGATTTTGAGATCGTTACACCCACAGGTGGTCACCTTCGCGCAGTAGCATCTCTTGCGCAGGAGAACGGTGCAAAGACCGTTCTTGTTGAGGAGGGTGCGCTCTCCCTTGCCGATTTTGCCCGCTTTGAAAATCTTGCAGAGGGCAAGGTGGCATACGCTCACGGTGCTTCTGCCATCTTTGATGAGATGAGAGTGGCAAAAACCGAAGAGGAGCTTGACAAGATGGCAAAGGCTCAGCGCATCACGGATGCAGCCTTCCTTCACATTCTCAAGGCTTTGAAGCCCGAGATGACTGAGATCGACGTTGCTCTTGAAATCGAATTCTTCATGAGAAAGCACGGAGCTGAAAGACTCTCCTTCGAAACTATCGCAGTTTCAGGTACTGCCTCCTCCATGCCCCACGGAGTTCCTCGCAACGTTAAGCTTGAAAAGGGCTTTCTTACAATGGACTTTGGCTGCGTATACGGTGGCTATTGCTCCGACATGACAAGAACGGTAGTTCTCGGCAAGGCTGACGAGGACATCAAGAAGGTTTATAATACGGTTCTTGCAGCTCAGACTGCAGCTCTTGAAGCGGCGGCAAACGGCGAGCGTGGATGCTACCGTCTTGACGAGATCGCGCGTGATATCATCAACGGCGCAGGCTTTGAGGGAAGATTTGGTCACTCACTTGGCCACGGAGTTGGTATGCTCGTTCACGAAAATCCCAGACTTGCTCCCGGCATCGACAAGGGTGCGCGTCTTGTTACAGGCAACGTTGTGACCTTCGAGCCCGGCATTTACATTCCCGAAAAGTACGGCTGTCGCATCGAGGATATGGCAGCTATCACGGATAACGGCATCCGTAATTTCACAAAGAGCACAAAGGAGCTTATAGAGCTTTTCTGATATGATTAAAAAGAGTATAAGAATCAAATTAACGTCCCTTCGCGAGGCAACGAACGACCATTTCTTCGGTCAGATGCTCGGTGACGAGGTCGACGACCTCTTTGAAGAGGAGGAGCTTCTCGATCAGGAGCTTTCCGATGAGGAAAACAACGAGCCTGAGGGCCCGATTGAAATGTTTTCCGAGGGAGAGCTTTACGTCACCGACGATAGAGTGATCATCGCGTACGACGAGAGTGAGCTTACCGGAATGGAGGGCTCAAGCACACAGGTTCGATTTGAGAGAAATCACCCCGAGCTTGTGACGATGATGAGAAGTGGAAGTGTCAGCACCATCCTTGTATTTGAGGAGGGAAAAAGACATATTTGCACATATCAGACCCCCTATATGCCATTTGAGATATGCGTATATACGAAGTCGGTGAAGAACGAGCTGCTCGAAAGAGGAGTGATTGATCTTGACTACATCGTTGAGATACGAGGAGCGCAGGCTGAGAGAACGCAATTCAAGATTGAGGTTTTCGAGGACGCGCCGATCGTGTAAAGGGGAAGGAAATAGAAGGATAAAGATAAATAAAAGAAAAGACCAGGACGATTTCGGCTTGGTCTTTTTGTTCGCACTCGATTTGCGCTTATGGAGTTATATATTAACGGGTTTCTCGGGTCGTCGGGGACGCCGACCCCTACAATGATTGTAGAAATTTTATTGTAAAATAATAGCCATATTGCAATCAAAATGGCTAAAATTAAATGAAATATAACTTATAAACTTCGTAGGGACCGGCGTCCTCGACAGTCCGCGACACATAATTTTCGGCAGAGAACTTGTTTTCTCTGCCGATTTGTGTTATGATGAGATGGGTGATGAAAATGGATAAGGAAAAAGAATTGCCTAAAAGAAAATCAACAAGGTTACAGGCATTTGATTATAACACAACAGGTGCATATTTTATAACGATTTGCACGGACAAAAGGCGACAGATTTTATCTCGTATCGTAGGGGTCGACGTCCTCGGCGACCCGCAAAACGTGGAATTATTGTCACACGGAATGGTTGCGGATAAATACATAAAACAAATGAATAAATTTTATGAAAATTTAACCGTAGATCAATACGTTATTATGCCAAACCATATCCATCTTATATTGTTTGTTCATGAGGACGGGTCGCCGAGGACGTCGACCCCTACAAAGCCAACGTCATTCGTGTCGCATTTTGTATCGACGTTCAAACGATTTTGCAATAAAGAATACGGCGAGAATATATGGCAACGAGGATTTTACGATCACGTTATCAGAGGACGAAAGGATTACGAGGAGATCGCAAAATATATTTACGAAAACCCAATGCGTTGGTATTATGACGAATTATACACAGAAGAATAGGGGGAGGGGCTTGCTCCTCCCGCGTTTTCATCAAGCATAGTGTGTCCTTCAGGGTACGACCATGATCGGCTTGGTTCGTGCAAACAAGGTGGAGAAAACCTCGCGTGGCTCGTGCTACTCCACCTCTTTTGAGAGGATATCGGCAATTTTTGTGGAGGCGCTGCCATCACCAAAGGCTTGGGACGGATTTTTCATCTTTTTTAGCGTCGGATCCCTCTCTATTACCGAAAGGAATTTTTTTGCTACTCCACCTCTTTTGAGAGGATATCGGCAATTTTTGTGGAGGCGCTGCCATCACCAAAGGCTTGGGACGGATTTTTCATCTTTTTTAGCGTCGGATCTCTCTCTATTACCGAAAGGAATTTTTTTGCTATCTCCTCCTCGTTCGTGCCGAGGAGCATGGCGTTGCCTCCCTCGATTGCCTCGTGACGCTCGGTCGTGTCGCGAAGGATGAAGCTCGGCACGCCAAGGTAGGATGCCTCCTCCAAAATGCCTCCGCTATCGGTGAAGACGGCAAACGATTTTGCAAGTATATTATGAAAGTCATACATTGAAAGGGGAGGGCAAATCTTAATATTTTTGATGTCCTTGAATGCCTTTTGAACGCTCTCTCCAACAAGGGGATTGGGATGCATCGGGAGTATGCAAAAGAGGTCGTCTCGGGACAGCAAGATCCTTCTTATCCCTTGCAACGAGGAGAGCATCTTCTTGCCGAGATTTTCCCGTCGGTGCATCGTTAAAAGCACGGTCTTACGCTGACCTTCACACTCCGAAAGGGGCAATAAATAGTCATCCCTGACTGTATATTTCAACGCGTCGATCACTGTGTTTCCCACCGTAAAAACCGTGTTTCTACCTTCTTTTTCAAGGTTTCTTGCCGAAGTGGAGGTTGGTGCGAAATGGATGTCCGACATAGCGTCGATGGCAATGCGATAAAGCTCCTCGGGAAAGGGGGAGCGCAACTTGAAGGTGCGAAGTCCTGCCTCTACGTGCGCTGTCCTTATGCCCCTGTAAAAGGCTGCAAGTGAGGCGCAAAATGCCGTTGCCGTATCACCGTGGACAAGCACGATATCGGGCATTTCTCTTGCAAAAAGCATATCAAAATAATCAAGAAGCTTGCAGGTAAGGGCAGAAAGCTCTTGCCCGTCCCTCATCGCGTCAAGGACGAAATCGGGCGTGATATCAAAGAAGTCGAACACGTCGTTTGCAAGGGTTTTATGCTGACCGCTGAACGCGATTTTTACGTCCATTTTCCTTCGTGACCGAAGCTCGATTACAAGTGGTAGCATTTTTATTGCCTCGGGACGCGTGCCGATGACTGCTAAAATTTTCATTTTCTTCTCCTTTTTTGCTTAGCTTATGCCCAAAACGTGCATTTTATGACGATTTTTTGCTCGTTTTTCGAAAAAAGTGAAGAAATTGCTCCTTTTGTGCTCCTTTTTATAAAAATCCCTTGTGTTATTTATAAAAAGGTGGTATAATTACTTAGTTAACAAAATCCATACGAATTCAACTTGGAGGAAGCCTTATGAACATCAAAAATTTCAAGGAACTCATCGCAAACGGTGGTCTTGACGAAAGATTTACCGAGCTTTATGACAAGGGAGCGATCGCAAAGCAGAGGGAGCGCTATATTTCGGCTCTTGACAGCTTTGCTTCCATCTTTGACGGTGAGCAGGACGTGAATATATATTCCGTTTCGGGAAGAAGTGAGCTTGCAGGCAACCACACCGACCACAACTGTGGCAAGGTCATTGCGGCATCCATCAATCTCGACATCATTGCAATCGTCTCTAAGAACGACGAGGGCAAGATAAATCTCAAAAGTGAGGGCTATAACATGCTCTCTATCGACTATAACGAATATTCCACTCCCGACGAAAAGCATTTTGGCACAAGCGCTGCACTCATTGCAGGCGTTTGCGACGGCTTTGCAAGGAGGGGATACGCCGTTGGTGGCTTTAACGCGTACTGCACCTCAAGCGTTCTTCGTGGCTCAGGACTTTCATCAAGCGCCGCGTTTGAGGATATGATCGGCAATATTTTAAATCACGAATACAACGGGGGAAGAGCAACGAGCGTTGAGATAGCGCAGATCGCACAGTATTCTGAGAACGTGTTCTTCGGCAAGCCCTGTGGACTTATGGACCAGGTTGCATGTGCCTACGGCGGCATCGTTGCCATCGACTTTGAGGACACTGCAAATCCCAAGATCGAGAAGATCGGATTTGACCTCACAAAGGCAGGCTACAATCTTTGCATCGTGGATACGGGTGGAAACCACGCCGACCTCACCGACGATTACGCGTCCGTGCCCTATGAGATGAAGGCAGTGGCATCCGTTCTCGGAGCAACTCATCTTCGTCCCTTGAGTGAAACGGAGGTTTATAAGAATGCCAAGCTCATCCGTGAGAAATGCGGTGACCGTGCCCTTATGAGAGCGATCCATTTCTTCAGAGAGAACGAGCGCGTTGACAGAATGAAGGCGGCTCTTTTGTCAAACGATCTTGACGCATATTTTAACGGCGTTCTTGAAACGGGAAGATCATCATTTACATATTTGCAAAACGTATACACGACCAAAAACGTTTCCGAGCAGGGACTCAGCCTTGCCCTTTGCCTCACCGACGGATTTATCAATGAGGGTGGCAGAGAGGGCGCATTCCGAGTTCACGGCGGAGGCTTTGCGGGAACTATCCAGGCATACGTCAAGGAGGACGACGTTGACGCCTATCGCGAGCTTATGGATTCTGTTTTCGGTGAAGGCGCGTGCCTTGTTTTGCGCGTTCGTCCCGAGGGTGCCGTGAGGGTTAATTGATGCCGAATTATTCGATAACCTCACTCTACTCCGGCTCAAAGGGAAACTCGGTGCTTATCGAGAGTGAAAAAACGAAGATCCTCATCGACGCAGGCAAGAGTGCAAGGGCACTTTGCACGGCTCTTTGTGAGATCGGTAAGGATATCGATTCCATCGACGCGATCTTTATCACTCACGAGCATACCGACCACATAGGCGCACTCGAGGTGCTTTTAAAGAAGCATAAAATCCCCGTCCACATGGTCGGAATAAGCGCTTCAAAGCTCCTTTCGGGCAAGCTTTTTGACCATAGAGAGCTTATTTGCACGCATTCTCCCATATTTTCCGTTGCGCTTGAGGATATGAAGGTGACAAGCTTTCCCACTCCTCACGACAGTGAATATTCGGTGGGCTACGTCATCGGGATAGGTGACGTAAAGATCGGATATGCCACCGACGTAGGCTACGTTACCGACGAGATGAAGATCGCCCTCTCAGGCTGTGAAAGTGTGGTGCTTGAGTGCAATCACGACCTTCAGATGCTTATGGACGGACCTTATCCATACGATTTGAAGCTAAGGATCAGATCAAAAAGAGGTCACCTTTCCAACACCGACTGTGCGGATTTTGCAAGTGACCTTGTTCTTGTGGGAACGAAGAACATACTCCTTGCCCATCTGAGTGAGGAAAATAACGATCCCACCCTTGCCTATGACGAGGTCTTTTCGGCAATCGGCATCGAGGACTATAACCTCAAGGTGGCATCCCAATACGAGAGCGTAAGGCTCATTTAAAAAGAGGAAATTATAATGTTGAACGTTAAAATCTACGTTACGGGCACACTCAAGGAGCAATACTATAAGGACGCGATCGCCGAGTACAAAAAGCGTCTTAATGCCTATTGCAAGCTCGATATAATCGAATATAAGGAGTATAAATTGCCCGACGATCCTTCAAAAAAGCATATCGAGCAGGCTCTTTTGGAGGAGGGAAGAAGGATCCTTTCGGACGTATCTCCAAGGGCATATAAGATCGCGATGTGCGTTGAGGGAAAGCAGCTTTCAAGTGAGGAGTTTGCCGAAAAGCTTGACGCGATATCCTCGTCGCACGGTGAGGTCGCCATCATCATTGGCAGCTCGTTCGGTCTTTCCGACGAGGTAAAGGGCGCGTGCGATATGCGACTTAGCGTTTCAAAAATGACGCTCACCCACCAGATGCTTCGCGTGTGGCTCGTTGAGATCATCTACCGATGCCTCTCCATCAACCACGGTGGGAAGTATCATAAGTGAGAAAAAATAAAAAAATCAAAATCATTACACTTTTTTATCAATTTGTTGACTTATATAATAGGACCAATTGGGAGGTGTTTTTATGAAAAAAATAACGTCTGTTGTATTATTGATTGCAATGCTATTGTCTACCTTGGCTTTTACATCTTGCTATATGCGCTCATATAGTGGCAAGGAAACTGAATTTACGTTAAATTCGGATGAGCAATCTTATACATTTGCGTATATGTATCTCTCCAAGGAATGCGACGTTGTCATTCCAAGTGAATATAACGGATTGCCCGTTACCGAAATAGCGCCCCTTGTTTTTTGGAATCCGGAGTATCTTAAAAGCTTGACTATTCCCGCAACAGTTACGTATATTGGTGATTATGCCTTTGCGGATTGCACAAATCTTGAAAGGGTGATATTTGAGGAGGGCAGTCAGCTTAAAACTATTGAAGGATGTGCTTTTGTTGATTGCTCATCACTTAAGGAGATTGAGCTACCTGAAAGTCTTGAGGTAATGACAGGCTCAACTTTTTGGAGATGTAGCTCTCTTGAAAGTATCCATATTCCCGAAAATGTTAATTATTTTAACGGTAGTTGCTTTAAAGAATGTACCTCACTTGAATCAATAACGCTTGATGAAAAAAATCAAACCTACACGATGGAAGGCAACTTCATTTACGAGATGAAGGATGGCAAAAAGCATATTGTTTTGTGTGTTGGCGCAGATGAGGACGGAGTTCTTCGTATCCCCGAGGACGTCAATACATTTGATTATTGGCGAGCATTCATAACATGTAAAAATGTTGATACGGTTTACATGCATGCAGGGCTTGATGATGTTCCCGAGGTCGAATATGCAAAGGAATATATCGTAGCAGAGGACAACCCATATTTTTGCTCGATTGACGGAGTAGTTTACTCAAAGGATAAAACCGAGCTTGTATATTATCCGCAATCTAAAGAGGATAAAGAATTTGTCGTGCCGTCCTTTGTTAAAAAGATTGGTTATCTTGCTTTTTGCGGTACTACTTTTTATGGCGTGAAATATCTTGAAAAAGTTATAATTTCTGAAGGTGTAACTCATATAGATGAAAGCGCTTTTTCATGTAGTAATATAAGATCTGTTGAGCTTCCTAAAAGTCTTGAAATTATTGATTCCAGTGCATTCTATAGTTGCGAATTGCTTGAAGAAATAAAATATGCGGGAAACACATTTGATTTTGTTTTTGTTGACAAAGGCTCATTATGGATTGCACTTGCTAGCAAGTATCCCATATTGAAGATGACTTGCTCGAATGGCAATAGGTATTTGTGGACGGGGCTTTTAGCAAGAATAGGTTAACCTAAGTGTTTGGTTAAAACTAAGAAATTAAATACAAATAAACTAACCGCCGCATCTGCGGCGGTTTTTCTTTAGATCTTAGCTGACTTAATTAAAGACAATTAACGGGAGGAGCAAGCCCCTCCCACATTTTCTGTCGGGGTTTATTGTTTGTTTTCTGCGTTGCATTTATACCTTTGCGGACCGTCGAGGACGCCGGTCCCTACAAGGAGAAATTAAACTTCCTTATGAGAAGGAGCCTTTTCGGCTTGGTCTTTTTGTTCACACTCGATTTGCGCTTATGGAGCTACATATTAACGGGTTTCTCGGGTCGTCGGGGACGCCGATCCCTACAATGATTGTAGAAATTTTATTGTAAAATAATAGCCATATTGCAATCAAAATGGCTAAAATTAAATGAAATATAACTTATAAACTTCGTAGGGACCGGCGTCCTCGACGGTCCGTTACTTTCGTCAAACACCGAGATTCCAATATCGATTTTTCTTTTGAAGAAGAGCCTCCCTTGTGTAAAGGGAGGTGGCGCGGCGTAGCCGTGACGGAGGGATTGTAAAAATAAAAGTTACACAAAACAATCCCTCAGTCAACTTCGTTGACAGCTCCCTTTACACAAGGGAGCCTCTGGTTGTATCCGCTTGTCTTTCTGTTATTTTATTGTTAAAACTGTCCTTAAGAACCCGACACATTTCGGCTTGGTCTTTTTGTTCACACTCGATTTGCGCTTATGGAGTGCAAGGTAGGGGAGGGGCTTGCTCCTCCCGTTATATAAGCCTTCCTCCGAGAGGAAGGTGGCACGCGGCAGGGGAACCCCTGTAGCGAATGAAATGAGCTTTGGGGGTTCGCTGCGGTGCGTGACGGAAGGAGCCTGCGTGACTTTAGGTTTGTGCTAACTTCATTGTAACGCGCTCTCCCTCACCCGACTTCGTCGGGAGCTCCCTCCCGGAGGGAGCCTTTTTTACGTTCATCTGTGCCTTGTCATTTTTTCTGACAACTACTGACTTAATTAAAGACAATTGACGGAAGGAGCCTGCGTGACTTTAGGTTTGTGCTAACTTCATTGTAACGCGCTCTCCCTCACCCGACTCCGTCGGGAGCTCCCTCCCGGAGGGAGCCTCTGGCTGTGGCTTTGCTTTACTTGTGGATTTTTCACCCGAAAAAGTGAAATTTTTTCCTTGAATTTGGCATACTGTGGCATGTTTTGGCATAGTTTGGCATGTTTTTTTAAGCTATGATTCGTTCACACGAAGCAATTTCGTGAATCGAACGAAAGGAAAGTGATAGATGAACGAAAAGAATAATGAGAAAAAGAGAGGGGCAACAAGGACGAACGAGCCGTTTTTTATCGTACCGAACAAGGTTTTTGAGTATGGACTTGGCCCATATGAGCTGTCGATCTTGTTCTATCTTTGCAAGTGTGCCGACAAAGAAAGGCATACTTGTTATCCGAGTGAGAGGGGAATAGCCGATGCGTGTGGGATGTCGTTGTCGACGGCAAAAAGAAGTGTCAGGGCATTGGAAGAAAAAGAGTTGATCAATATCGAAAAGCAGTTTTCAAAAAGCAAGAACGGATTTAACAGACAAACATCAAATTTCTATACCTTGAGGGTTTATGGGACACCCGACACAGCTCTCACAGACACTCCTGTAAAGCTCTGTGAGACACCCACCCTAGCTCACGCAGACACTCCCCCAAGCTCTGTGGGACACCCACCCCAGTTCACACAGACACGGGAAATAAATAAAACAAAACCCATAATAACTAAATCCAATATAACTATACCCACCGAACAAGAGAGCATCTCGGCGTCGGAGGTAGAAAAAGAGAGAATTTCTTTTTTGGAATTGAAAAGGGAATGCTTTGAGGAGTTAAAAAGAGATTACTCTCTTGAGGAGGATTACCTCCTTCTTCTTGACAGAGCAATAGATTATCTTTGGCACAAGGAGAATGCCGAATATGAGGGCAAAATTTATGCTAAGGAGGAGGTTTGCGAGCTTATAAGTACGAAGATGACCCCCAAGATCCTCGCGTCCTGTATCGAAGATTTGAGGCATTCCAAGGCACCCGTCCGTATGCCGGTTCCGTACCTTGCAAAATGCCTCTTGGGAGGACTTTTGCACCCCGAAATCAGTGTGCCTTCAGGCTTTGTAGGATGGGGGGATCATGCCGATTTCGGCGCGAGCGCGAGTGCGACCTCAAGCAACGAATGGGAAAACGGACAAGCCCAAAGCGGAGGATGGGGAAACGGACAAGCTCAAAACGGAGAATGGTGGAATAGAGAACGCAAAGATCAAGGGAATCAAAGCTCCAGCTTTGACATCGACGAATTTTTCGAGCTTGCGCTAAGAAAGACCTACGGGGAGGGGTGAGCAGGGTGAGTAGGGTAAGGGGGGAGGGGGAATGAGGGATTTGCAAGGCTTTTTCACCCTCCGTAAGGGTTGCCGACACCACTTCAGAGGGCAGAGGCTTTTTTATATATAACATTTTATTAAAAATATTAAAAACCCCCTTTACAAACTAAGAAAAATTTAGTATTATATAAGATAGCAAAACGTCAGCTTCGTGCAAACGGGCAAAATTTGATTTTGTGGAGGACAGTCTGATGGAAAATTTAACTCCAAAATATAAAAGAGTGCTCTTAAAACTCTCCGGTGAGGCCCTTGCAAAGGATTGCAACGGCATCTTGAACTTTGAGTACATTGAGCAAATCGCATCCGTTCTTAAAAAATGCGTTGCAGAGGGCGTCCAGATCGCCGTTGTTGTCGGCGCGGGCAATATCTGGAGGGGCAGACAGAGTGGAAGCATGGACAGAGCCAAGGCAGACCAGATGGGTATGCTTGCTACTGCAATCAACTCTCTTGCTCTTGAAGAGACCTTTAACGGCGCAGGCCTTAAGGCAAGAGCCATGATGGTAATGGAGGTCAACTCCTTTGCCGACCCCTATCGCATAAGAGATGCAAGACGTCACCTTGACGAGGGTGAGGTCGTTATCATCGGTGGAGGAACGGGCATGCCCTTCTTCTCAACGGATACTGCTGCTGCCATCCACGCGGCAGAGATCGGTGCCGACGTCATCCTTATGGCAAAGAACATCGACGGTATCTATACGGCAGATCCAAAGGTCGATCCCGATGCAAAGAGATATGACGAAATCACTTATCGCGAGATTTTGGATAAGGAGCTTAAGGCTCTTGACATTCCCGCAAGTGCCTTCTGCATGGAAAACGACATCAAGTGCTATGCATTTGCGCTCAGTGATCCCATGAACATCTATCGCGTGATCATGGGCGAAAAGATGGGAACTGAATTACACAGATAATTTTTGGAAATAATAGAAAAGAGGTAAATATTATGGCATTCAACATTAAGAATTACGAAGAAAAGATGACAAAGACTATCGCGTCCTACGAATACAACCTTGCAACTATCCGTGCAGGACAGGCAAACGCAGGCGTTCTTAACAGAGTAACTTTTGAGTACTACGGTTCACCCACTCCCGTTAACCAGATGGCAGACATCAGAATGGCAGACGCGAGAACACTCACTATCACACCTTACGACGCGTCCACACTCAAGGCAATCGAAAAGGCGATCCTTGTAAGTGACATCGGCATCAACCCCTCAAACGACGGCAAGATGATCCGTCTTGTATTCCCTCAGGTAACAGAGGAAAGACGTAAGGAGCTCAAGAAGCAGATTCAGAAGATGGGTGAGGACACAAAGGTTATCATCAGAAACATCCGTCGCGATGCCAACGACGACATCAAGAAGGCAAAGAAGGACGGCGAGCTTACTGAGGACGACGTAAAGAATGCGGAAAAGAAGGTACAGGACCTCACAGATAAGTATATCAAAGAGGTAGACGCATGCTCTGCAAAGAAGGAAGCAGAGGTAATGGCAATCTAAAAGAAGTCAATCAACAAGGCGGGGGCAAATTCCCGCCTTTTTGGACTATATAATGGGGGTATTGTTTTGACACAGTGAAACTGACGACAGTGCCACAAGCTTTAGCAACTGCTTCCCCTTAATCCACTTTTTCTTTGACACCATAAGCGCAAAGAAAAAGTTCCCAAAAAGAAACGCTGTGATACAGGGCTACTCGCCCCGTACCCTCGCCACTTTTGAAAAAGTGGACAAAACAATCGCTTGGTTTGTGCTAACACAGTGTGCAAAACAATCGCTTGGTTTGTGCTAACCCCCAAAAAACACAAAAATAACTCTGAATGAGGTACGAATTTGAAAAATAAGATTGATTTTAAGGTAGACAATAATTTAAAACACGTCGCCTTCATTATGGACGGCAACGGCAGATGGGCAAAGGCTCGCGGACTCGACCGTCCCGAGGGACACAAGGTGGGCGTCAAGGTCTTTGAAAATATTGCCAATGCCTGCTTTGATATGGGGCTTGAGGCAGTCACATTCTACGCCTTCTCAACTGAAAATTGGAAGCGCCCTCCTGCCGAGATCAAGGTGATAATGTCCCTTTTGTCGGTCTACCTTGACACCTGCGGCAATGAGCTTGTTTCACGAGGTATTCGCGTTCGCGTTATCGGTGACAAGAGTGCGCTTGATTCGTCCTTGATAAAAAAGATAGAAAAGCTTGAAAACGAGAGCAAGCAATACAAAAGAACCTTGAATGTCGCAATCAACTACGGTGGCCGTGACGAGATCGTGCACGCCTGCCGTCGTCTTGTCGACGAGGGTAGGGAGATCAATAAGGAAAATCTCTCCTTGGCGCTTTACACCGAGGACTGCGTTGATCCCGACCTTGTGATCAGAACTGCAGGAGAGAAGAGGCTTTCAAACTTCCTCTTGTGGCAGGCGTCCTATTCCGAGCTTTATTTTACCGACACGCTCTGGCCCGATTTTACTGAGGACGACCTCATTTTAGCAATTGAAGATTTTTATTCAAGACGCCGTCGATACGGTGGACTTTGAGGAGGAGATAGATTATGAAACAAAGAATTATTACCGCCATCGTGCTTTTGATCGTGGCGATCCCCGTGTGCATTTTCTCGGGAACGGTCGTTTTCCCGATCGCTATGGCATTTATCGGAGTGATGGGAGTTTATGAGATGCTCGGATGCATGGGCACAAGGAAAAATCTCTTTGTGTCAACTCCGCTTTACATATTCGCGCTCGCGCTTCCGTTTGCCACAAGATACTTCAAAAACGAGATCTTTGCAAACGGCAAGATCGTCGTTCTTGCACTTCTTGCATACGTGCTCTATCTTTTGGCACTTTGGGTGTTCTCATACAACAAGGATCAGGACGTTGATATGAACAACCTCCTTGCAAGTGTCCTTGTCAGCCTTTACATTATCGGCGCAACCTCGTCCATCGTGCTTGTACGCGATAGCTACGGAGGAGAATTTTATTGGTACTTTATCTTCATTGGTGCTTGGGTAACGGACACCTTTGCTTACTTTTCGGGAATGCTTTTCGGAAAGCACAAGCTCATTGTCAACGTCAGCCCGAAAAAGACCGTTGAGGGAAGCATAGGAGGAACACTTTTCTGCATTGCGTTCTTCATTGGCTTTGGCGCACTTATGAATCACCTTACACAGTATGACATCAACCTTGTTCTTGTAGGCATTGCAGGACTTGTATCCGCCCTTGTGGCGCAGATAGGTGACCTTTCAATGTCAGTTATCAAGAGAAAGTACGGAATAAAGGATTACGGAAGGATATTCCCCGGCCACGGAGGAGTGCTTGACAGATTCGACTCGATCCTTGCCGTATCGGTGGTAATGGCATTGTTCCTTGCATAGACCAGCATCCCGTAAGGGAGCTTGGCAATGCACTCGATAAAAGACTTAGCAAGGCTTTTTGTCGCACTGAATGAGTGCTTATGGGATGCTCACTCATTCTCAACTATTTTTTCAATTTTTGGTGTACTATGATTAACAATGAACTTATGATTATACTCGGTTGCACCGGCTCCATCGGTGAGCAGGCTCTCGACGTTGCTAAAAAAACTAATACTAAAGTCCTCGCTATCTGCGCCAATAAAAATTGGCGTCGCGTTGAGGAGCAGGCAAGGGAGCATGGCGTCCTCTTTGCCGCAATGAGTGACGAGCAGGCAGCTTGCGAGCTTGCACTCGCGCTTTCCGATACCGACGTTCGCGTGTTTACGGGTACTGAGGGAATTTGCGAAATGATAGCTGAGAGCGCTTTGGCAGGTGCTACCTTTGCCGTTAACTCCATTATCGGCAAGGCAGGTCTTTTGCCCACTCTTTCCGTCCTTGATAACGGCATCCGTCTTGCCCTTGCCAACAAGGAGAGCCTTGTTGTTGCAGGTGAGATCGTGATGGAAAGGGCAAGGGAAAAGGGAATCGAGATCCTCCCTGTCGACAGTGAGCATTGCGCCATTCACCAATGCTTGCGCTCGGGCAAGAGAGAAGAGGTCAAAAAGATAATTTTGACGGCTTCGGGTGGTCCTTTCTTTGGAATGAGCAAGGACGAGATATATGATCTCCCCAAGAGCCGCGCACTCGCACATCCCACGTGGACGATGGGGGCAAAAATTACGATCGACAGTGCAACCCTTATGAACAAGGGCTTTGAAATAATTGAGGCGGCTCATCTTTTCTCACTTACAGCTGATAAGATAGACGTTCTCGTTCACCGTGAGAGTATAATTCACTCGATGGTGGAATACATTGATAATAGCGTGATAGCGCAGCTTTCGGTCCCCGATATGCGCCATTGCGTTCAGTATGCGCTTGACAAGGCGTCAAGGACCAAGGGAGTTATCGAGCCTATCGACCTTGCGAAAATATCCACGCTCACCTTTGCCAAGCCCGACAGAGAGGCATTTCCGCTTCTCGACCTTGCTCTTTACTCACTTTCGATGGGGGGAGCGACCTGTGCTGCACTCAATGCGGCAAACGAGATTGCAGTTGCTGCATATCTTGATGAAAAAATATCCTTTGGACAAATTTCGGACTCCGTTTGCCACGTGGTAAAGAGCATGGAGCACGTAAGGGACGTCCACACACTTGACGGCATTCTTGCCGTTGACAAGGAGGCAAGAGAGCTTGCCAAAGCATTTTTAGGTATCTGAGGAGATAGAATTTGAATTTTGTATTGTACGCGCTTTTAACTGCGCTTATTATTGGATTTTTAACGTTTATTCACGAATTTGGCCACTTCTTCTTTGCAAGACTTTTCAAGGTGCCGATTCTTGAATTTTCAGTAGGCATGGGCCCCACGCTCTTCTCATGGAAGGGAAGAACGGGCACAAAATATGCAGTCAGAGCCTTGCCCATCGGAGGATTTGTTCAGATGGAGGGTGAAGAGGGCACAAGTGAAAACCCCATGGCATATAACAATCTCAGTCCGTTGAAGAAGATAATCGTTACGGGCGCAGGTCCCGTTGTAAATATCGTATTTGCAATTCTTGCGATGTTTGTCATCGTGCTTTCAAGCGCCCAGCTTGTTTCCACAACGGTGGGTGCGTTTACTGAAAACGCGATAAGCAACACAAAGCTTATGGTAGGTGACGAGATCGTCAAGATTGAGAACGTGGCAGTGCATACGGGTGAAGAGGCACGTTACGAGATCATGATGCAGGGATACCGCGCGATCGATATCACGGTTATCCGTGATGGCAGGACCGTGGTGCTTGAGGACGTCCCCTTCTACACCGACGAAGCAGGAGTAATGGGACTTTCGGACTTTTATCTTTACACAGTAAAGGATCCCACGATCTTGGACTATTTTTCACACGCGTTTTTCCGTTCGGTCAACTCGGTAAAGATGATATACGATTCCCTTATAGGACTTATTTCGGGTAGATTCGGAGTGGAAGCGCTTTCGGGCCCGATAGGGATCGTTGACAGCGTAAACGACGTGGCAAACCAATATGATAACGATCCTGCAGTGATAGGAGAATTGTTTATAAACTTTCTTGTAATGATCAGCATGAATCTCGGCATATTCAACCTTTTGCCCATCCCTGCACTTGACGGAGGAAGAATAGTGTTCCACCTTATTGACCTTGTAGCAGGAAGAAAGGTGATAAGGAAAGAGGTAGAGGACGCGATAAACGGCATCACGATGATACTGCTTTTGGCGTTCATGCTTTTCATATCGGTCAAGGACGTAGTAAACTTGTTTTGAAAATAGCTTGGTTCGTGCCAAGTCGGTGCAACCACTCAGAAATATTTAAAAAGGATTTTAAAATGAATTACAACGAAATCAGAAGAAGTACTAAAAAACTTAAAATCGGTAACGTCTTTATCGGTGGTGATTCTCCGATCGCTATCCAATCCATGACCAATACCGACACATGCGACAAGCTTGCTACCCTTGCGCAGATTAAGGCCTTGCAGTCGGCAGGGTGCGATATCGTTCGCATTACCGTGCCCACGCTCGAGGCTGCTATGACCATCCCCTTTCTCAAGGAGAACGGCATCTATCTTCCCATCGTTGCTGATATTCATTTCGACTATAAAATTGCCCTTCGCTGTGCCGAGCTGGGTGTTGACAAGATAAGGATCAATCCCGGCAACATCGGCAGCGACGAAAACGTCAAGGCAGTTGCCAACGCGTGCCGTCAAAGGGGTATTCCCATCAGAATCGGCATAAATTCAGGATCCTTGCAAAAGGATATCCTCAAAAAGCACGGCGCTCCCACGCCCGAGGCACTTTGCGAGAGTGCCTTCCGTCACGTCGAGCTTCTTGAAAGATACGATTTTGAGGACATCGTGGTGTCCATCAAGGCATCCAACGTGCCCTCGATGATCAAAACGAACAAATTACTTGCTAAGAGTTGTCCCTACAACATCCATCTCGGAGTTACCGAGGCAGGCAGTGAAAACGTTGGAACACTCAAAAGTGCAATCGGCATCGGCTCTCTTCTTTGCGAGGGGATCGGTGACACTATCAGAGTTTCTCTTACTGCCGATCCCACTCTTGAGATTGCTGCTGCAAAGAGTATTCTCTCGGCATGCGAGATAGACGGACAAAGTGGCATGAGGATAGTCAGCTGTCCCACCTGCGGAAGAACGAAGATCGACCTTATCGACCTCGTCCACCGCTTCGAGGATGCGGCAAGAATTGAAGGACTTATGGATAAGCCCGTAAAGGTCGCGCTCATGGGTTGCGCAGTAAACGGCCCCGGTGAAGCCCGCGAGGCGGATATCGGAATCGCAGGGGGGAAAGGTGAAGCGCTCCTTTTCTCACACGGGCAGATAATCGAAAAGGTGCCCGAGGACAAGATAATCGACACGCTTATAAGAAAGATCAAGGAAATAGAAATTTGAGGTAATTATGGCAGAGAAATTATTTCTCGAGATGTTTAATAAATATGCTCCAAACGGCAGTGATATCCTGGATATCCTCGGCAATGCCAAGGTCAGCTCCGTTAAGGCAGATAAAGAGAGAAGATTCCTTCAGGCTGAGGTCGTTTTTACCGAGGTCTTATCAAAGAGCCTTCTCTATAGGATCGAAGATGAGATAAAAGAGGCATATTCTCTCAATTTCATGAAGATAATGCCCAAATATGACGCGTCCCTTTTCGACTATCGCTATTTTGAGCAGATACTTATCGAGGCAGAGCGCGTAGGCGTTGTGGCAAGAGGATTTTTCTCGGGCTGCGACTATAAGATAGAGGGTGACAAGATAACCGTTATCATACCCTTTGAAGAAGGTGGAGTTAAGCTTTTAAAGAATGCTGAGACACACAAAATAATTGAAAACATCATCTTTTCCGAGTTTGGAAAGAGATTCAATGTTGGTATCGTAAGTGACGAGAGAATGTCCACTCAGACAAGGGACAAGGTAAGGGAAGAAATGAACAAGCGCGACCGTGAGATTGTCGAGCAGTCAAAGAGATATGACTCCATGGCAAACGGTGGCTTGGCTCCTGTGTCCAAAAACGAAAAGGAGCAATCCGCCCTTGACCTCCCCCGTGCAAACACACTTTCAAGCGAGGGTGCTACCGTTAAAAACGAGGACGGCATTTGCGAGATCGGATACAAGAGATTTGATATCTCATCCCCCGAATACGTATACGGTGAGGAGTTTGATATCACTCCCACTCCCATTGCGGCGCTCCCCGAAAACAAGAACCTCGTTGTAATCGGTGAGGTGTTCGGCTTTATGCAAGAGCCTGCCCGTCGCGGAAACAGTGTAAATACGACCTTCTACGTTTATGACGGAAACACGTCCGTAGAGATGCGCTCCTACGATAAGCAGGAGGACGCAGCTCTTATTTCGGGCGTGGTAAAGGACGGCTCCTCCTATGCCTTCTACGGCTACGGAAAGCACGAAAAGAGAAAGGACGGTGGCATTGACCGCGACCTTACCTTTAACTTTTCTCATATAGCAAGAGTCAAGGATATCAAGAGATTCGACTTGGCAGAAGAAAAGCGCGTTGAATTGCATCTTCACACACAAATGAGCGCAATGGACGCACTTTTGCCCCCCGACGTTGCCGTTAAGAAGGCACACGAATGGGGACACAAGGCAGTTGCCATCACCGACCACGGCAACGTTCAGGCATATCAGATGGCAATGCTTGCCTCTGAAAAGCTTGGCATGAAGGTCATCTACGGTCTTGAGGCATATTTCGTAAACGATAAGACTAGTGCCGTAACGGGTGAATATAACGGAAGCTTTAACGATGAATTCATCGTCTTCGACCTTGAAACAACGGGACTTTCCGTCCTCACCTCCGAGATAATCGAGATCGGCGCAGTCAAGATTCAGGGTGGTAAGGTGATTGAGACCTTTAACGAATACGTAAAGCCCACCGTTTCCATTCCCGAAAACATCACCGAGCTTACTGGCATTGACGATTCCATGGTAGAAAATGCCGAATCCGTTGACAAGGTGCTTAAAAGATTCCTTGACTTTGTCGGTGACAGATTACTTATCGCACACAATGCAAACTTTGACGTCTCCTTCATAAGAAAGGCAGCCAAGGATTGCGAATATAAATTCACAAATCCGTATCTTGATACGGTAACTCTTTCACGCTTCTTAAACTCCGACCTTAAATCCCACAAGCTCGACGCAGTTGCAAAATACTATGACCTTGGTGAATTCAACCACCACAGAGCAAGTGACGACGCCGAGATGCTCTCGGAGATATTCTTTAAGATGCTTGAAAAGATGGATAGACTCGGTATACATAGCTTTGAGGAGCTTCAAAGGGATATGAGTGAGAATGCCAATCCCTTGACCATCAAGCCATATCACCAGGTCATCCTTGTAAAGAATCCCACAGGACTTAAAAATCTCTATAAGCTCATCTCTTATTCCTACCTGAAGTATTATAAGAGAATGCCAAGAATCCCAAAAAGTGAGCTTGAAAAGCACAGAGAGGGCTTGATCATCGGCTCTGCCTGTGAAGCGGGTGAGCTTTTTACGGCTCTTCTTGAAAAGAAGAACGAGGACGATATCAGAAATATCGTCAGCTTCTATGACTACCTTGAGATCCAGCCCATCTCCAATAACCGATTCCTCGTTGAAGAGGGAAGGGTGGCAAGTGACGAGGACCTTCGCGAGCTTAACAGACAGATCGTCCTGCTCGGTGAAAAGTATAAAAAGCCCGTCGTTGCAACCTGTGACGTGCATTACCTCAATCCCGACGACGAGATAGGAAGAAAGATTCTTCTTGCGGGAATGCGTTTTAAGGATGCGGATAAGGAATGCCCCCTCTACTTCAGAACGACCGACGAGATGCTTGAGGAGTTCTCATATCTCGGCAAGGAGAAGGCAAGGGAGGTAGTTATCACAAATCCCAACCTCATAGCTGATATGATCGAGGACGGTATACGTCCCTTCCCGAAGGGAACGTTCACACCCAAGATCGATGGCGCAGAAGAGGACCTTCAGCGCATGTGCTATGAAAATGCCGAAAAGAAATACGGCAAGCCCCTGCCCGAATACGTAAGAGCAAGACTCGATAAGGAGCTTTCCTCCATCATCGCAAACGGATTTGCCGTGCTCTACATCATCGCGCAAAAGCTTGTAAAATACAGTGAGGATAACGGATATCTCGTTGGCTCGCGTGGCTCGGTAGGCTCATCCTTTGTTGCCTCCTGCGCGGGAATTTCCGAGGTAAACCCATTAAAGCCACATTACTATTGCCCAAAATGTCAGCATAACGAGTTCTTCATGAACGGTGAATTCGGCTCCGGCTTTGACCTGCCCGATAAGAATTGCCCCGAATGTGGAACAAAGATGTGTGCCGACGGACACGATATCCCCTTTGAGACCTTCCTTGGCTTCTACGGTGAAAAGTCACCCGATATCGACCTTAACTTCTCGGGTGAGGTGCAGGGCAAGGTGCATAAATATACAGAAGAGCTTTTCGGCGCCGAAAACGTTTTCCGTGCGGGAACGATTGGTGGCGTTGCCGAAAAGACGGCGTTCGGCTTCGTGCTCAAATATCTTGAGGAAAAGGGCATAAGTCTGCCCCGAGCCGAAATGGAAAGACTTAAATCAAAATGTGTTGGAGTTAAGCGTACCACAGGACAGCATCCCGGTGGTATCGTAGTTGTGCCCAAGGAGATGGAAATCTACGATTTTTGTCCCGTTCAGCACCCTGCCGAGGACGCGACCTCCGACATCGTGACCACACATTTCACGTTTGAATATCTTCACGATACCTTGCTCAAGCTTGACGAGCTTGGCCATGATATTCCAACGAAATATAAATGGATCGAAAGATTCTCCGACACGAGCGTTATGGACGTTCCCATGAACGATCCTGCCGTGTACGAGCTCTTCCTTTCGACCAACTCAATGGGAATCTCCCCCGACGATATCGGAGGTGCAAAGCTTGGAACATACGGTCTTCCCGAATTTGGAACGAGATTCGTAATGAAGATGGTTGAGGAGGCAAAACCGAAGAGCTTTGCCGACCTTCTTCAGATCTCGGGCCTTTCACACGGAACGGACGTGTGGACCGGAAATGCGCAAGAGCTTATCAATCAAGGCATTTGCGACATTTCCCACGTTATCGGATGTCGAGATAACATCATGAACGACCTTATCGCATACGGTGTTGACAGCTCCTTGTCGTTTACGATAATGGAGAGCGTAAGAAAGGGTAAGGGCTTAAAGCCCGAGTGGGAAGAGGCAATGGTCAAAGCAGGTGTTGACGGTTGGTATATCGACTCCTGCAAGAAGATCAAGTATATGTTCCCCAAGGCACACGCAGCAGCTTACGTAATGTCAGCTATCCGAGTTGCGTGGTATAAGGTTCATATGCCCGTAGCATTCTATGCTGCAATGTTCACCGTTTCAAGCACGGGACTTGATGCCGAGATCGTAATGAGAGGGCATCGCGGAGTATCTGAAGAGATAAAGAGGATTGAGGAGCTCGGCAAAGAGGCATCACAGAAGGAGCAGGCGTCCATTGCAGGACTTCAGCTTGTTCGTGAGGCATATGCAAGGGGCATCAAATTCCTTCCCATCAACCTCAAAAAGAGTGACCAGAAGGCATTCTTGCCCGAGAACGGAGGCATACGTTTGCCATTCTCATCACTTTCAGGACTTGGTGAAAACGCGGCACAGAATATTATCGACGCACGAAACGAAGAGGACTTTTTCTCAGTCGAGGATCTTCAGATAAGAGCGAAGCTTTCGGGCACAGTAATCGAGATTCTTCGCAAGAACGGAGTACTTGACGGACTCAACGATACGGACCAGATATCGTTCTTCTAATAGCTAAATTGGGATTTATAGGGATGTTAGTACAAACCACCTTTCAAATTAAAGTAACCTTGTAGGGACCGGCGTCCTCGACGGTCCATTTCAAAAATGAAGTCACTTTTTTGTAAAAAACATTGATTTTAGTTTGTATAAAGCCGTGAATAAAGTGTTTATTGCTCGTTGTGAACCGTCGAGGACGCCGGTCCCTACAAAAGTTAGTTTATGTTTAAAACAATAAACATCTCCCTCGATAAATCAAAATTTGTTCACCTTTGAAACGGGTCGTCGATGGCGCCGACCCCTACAATGATTGTAGTAATTTTATAACCTAATAATAGCCATATTGATAGAAAAATGGCTACAAATTATCAAAATCAAGCCATCAAACCGTAGGGGTCGGCGCCTCGACGACCCGAAATAACTAATTAATTACAAGGAAACAAAAAATGGCAGACATTTTTGAATTGTTTAAAAAAATATCAAGTGAGAATACTACGCCGAGCGGTCCTATCACATACGTTGTGGTCGGACTTGGCAATCCCGGTGCAGAATATCTTCACACAAGACATAACGCAGGCTTTCTTGCCATAGATTATATGTGTCAAAAATATAATGCACGCGTTAATAAAAGTGCCCACAAGGCACTCGTCGGTGAGGCTACTATCGGTGGTAAAAGAGTGCTTTTGGTTAAGCCTCAAACCTTTATGAATCTCTCCGGTGAAAGTGTGAAGGCGGTGCTCGATTTCTATAAGATCAAGCCAGATAACCTCATCGTCATCTATGACGATATCTCCCTTGACGTTGGTCGCCTTCGCGTTCGCCGTGACGGTAGTGCAGGCGGTCACAACGGGATCAAGAGCATTATCGCAAATATCGGAACTCAGATTTTCCCAAGGATCAAGGTGGGAGTCGGTCAAAAGCCCCATCCCGATTATGACCTTGCCTCATGGGTGCTTTCCGAATTCAAAAACGATGAATTGAAGGCCCTTGAATCCACCTTCCCAACAGTTTGCGAGGGACTTGAAAAAATACTTAATTCCAGCATCGACGACGCAATGCAGGTTTGCAATAAGAAGGTATTATGAGCTTTATAACAAATGCAATCAGGCTTGACGGTGAGTATAAGCAGCTCCTTGACGCAGTCAAAAAGGAGCTTCGCACCCACAAGCCCTATCCCATCGCGGTAAGTGGACTTTGCGATGGAGCAAGTGATGCCGCATTCGTCTCTTTGATCGAGGACACAAGAGCCGAAAGGGGTAAAAATCCCTTGGTCATCTTTTGTCCGGAGGAGAAGGAATGCCTTCGTTTGCAGAAAATGCTTTCGCAGTTTGGCATAGCTGCGGCATTCTATTTAAACCGCGACCTTAACTTTTATAATATTTCAGCCTCCCATGAGTACGAGCATGAGAGGCTTAAGGTCTTGTTTGCAATAATGTGTGGTGACCTTGATGCCGTTATCACAACACCCGATGCGGCGCTTTCCTACACGGTGCCACCCAAAAGACTTGCAGAAAGCCTTATAAGGATCGACTCAAGCACCGTCTTAGAGCCGAGAGAGCTTTGCAAAAGGCTCTCCCTCTCGGGCTATACCTGTGTCGATATGATAGACGGAGCAGGTCAGTTTGCCCACCGAGGAGGGATCGTTGATATCTATGCCCCGGGTGGCTATTACGTTGACGAAAACGGTGAGAGGATAAGAGCCGATATGCCCGTCAGGATCGAATTTTTCGGTGACGAGATCGACCGAATGGGACTTTTCTCCATCGAAACCCAAAGAATGCAGGAGCGCGTTGAAAGTATTGAATTTTCACCTGCGCGAGAGATACTTCTTGATGCCGATTCGATATCCGACGTACGGGATGCGATATCAAAGCACCTCTCAGCATGCAAGGATGCCGAGGCATTCGTTGAGATGAGTGGCGAGATAAGTGCCATCGACGGTCTTTCAGAGGGTGCATCCTCCCTTAAATTCATCGATAAATATATCACGCTCGTCTATCCCGAAAGAAGCTCACTTTTTGACTATTTCGAGGAGAGGACCTGCGTGCTTGTCAAGGGCACAAATGCCATTGCCGAGCGTCTTCGCGGTGCCGAGTGGCATCAGAACGAGGTCATCAAGGAGCTTATCGAGGGTGGTACGATAGCACCCAAATATACGGACTATTCAAAGCCCCTTGCTCAATACGAGCTTTTCCTTGACCGAAACGTGACCCTTCATACCGACTCGATAACGCAAGGACTTTCGGGCAAGAACACAAGTGGAGTTTTCTACTTCAGAAGCAAGCAAACGGTCTCCTACGACGAAAAAACCGACCTTCTTTTTGAGGATATCGAGCAATACGTTTCGGGCAATTTTGCCGTTTGCGTTCTTTGTGAAAACGAAATGTTTGCAAGGAATCTCCACGGCGCGTTGCTTGAAAAGGGCATCTCTGCATCCATCGAGGCAGAATCCGTTGCGCTGGGATCCGTGTCCCTGTATTTTAAGGATAAATTCTTTGGCTATGAGCTGACGGGAGCTCGCGTTGCCGTTCTTTCGACCGAAAGGGACGGAAAAAACGGAGGTGTAAACTCAGTGAGCCGTGCCATGAAGAGAAAAAGGAGAAAGCCGAACACACAGTCCGTCTTCTCCTATAACGACCTTGAGGTTGGTGACCTCGTTGTTCACGAGGCGTACGGTATCGGTCGCTATGCAGGTATCGAAAATCTCGTTACCGACGGCATCGGCCACGACTATATCACCATTCAGTATGCCGGAAGCGACAAGCTCTTCTTACCCGTTGAAAAGCTTGATATGGTGTCAAAATATATTGGCGCACACTCCGATGACGGACTTATCAAGCTCTCAAGATTCGGGGGAGCTGAGTGGGGCAGAGCCAAGGCAAAGGCAAAGGCTGCCGTTAAGGATATGGCAAAGGAGCTTATCGAGCTATATGCCAGAAGAATGAGAATGAGTGGCTTTGATTTCCCACGCGACGACGATTTTCAACGCGATTTCGAGGCGGCATTTGAATATGACGAAACCGACGCTCAAATCGAGGCGATCAACGAGATAAAGACCGATATGATGAGCACGGCTCCCATGGACAGACTCCTTTGCGGAGACGTTGGCTTTGGCAAGACCGAGGTTGCATTCCGTGCCGCATTCAAGGCAGTGCTTGCAGGCAAGCAGGTGGCGATCCTTTGTCCTACCACCATTTTGGCGCTTCAGCATTACCAGACTGCACTTAGCCGATTCCGTGCATTCGGTGTGAACGTTGATATGATATCAAGATTCAGAACGGCAAAGCAGCAAAGCGCGACCAAGAGAAAGCTCAAGCGCGGTGAGATAGACATCCTCATCGGCACTCACAGGCTTATCTCAAACGATATAGAATTTCACGATCTTGGACTCCTCATCGTAGACGAGGAGCAAAGATTTGGCGTTGCTCAAAAGGAAAAGCTCAAAAAGATGGCAGGGAACATCGACGTGCTTTCACTTTCGGCAACTCCCATCCCAAGAACGCTCAATATGGCAATGGGAGGTCTTCGCGACATCTCCGTGCTTGACGAAGCACCCATCGATAGAATCCCGATCCAGACCTACGTTCTTGAAGAGGACGACCTCATCGTCAACGAGGCGATAAGACGCGAGTTAAGACGAGGTGGACAGGTGTTCTATATGCACAATTTCGTCGATAGCATCTATGCAGTCGGTGCAAGATTGCAAAAGGCGTTTCCCGACGCTCGTATCACCGTTGCACACGGCAAGATGGAAAAGGAAGAGCTTGAAGAGATCTGGGGAGAGATGCTCAAGGGTGAGATAGATATCCTTGTCAGCACCACCATTATCGAAACGGGTATCGACATTCCCAATGCGAATACGCTCGTCGTTGATAATGCCCATCGACTCGGACTTTCACAGCTCCATCAGATAAGAGGACGAGTTGGTCGTTCACCAAGACGTGCCTATGCATATTTCACCTATCCAAGAAATATGGCTCTTACCGATATAGCAAGAAAGCGACTTGAGGCACTAAGGGAATATGCAGAATTCGGCGCAGGCTTCAAGATCGCCATGCGTGACCTTGAGCTTCGTGGAGCAGGAAATATGCTTGGAGCAGAGCAGCACGGACATCTTGATGCAGTAGGATATGATCTCTATATCAAGCTTCTTAACGAGGCAGTGCTTGAAGAGAAGGGTGAAAAGGTAGAGCAAAAGCAGGAATGCACAGTTACTCTTAACTACAATGCCTACATTCCCGAAAAATACGTCACCTTCTCCTCACAGAGAATGGGACTTTATAAGAGGATTGCCCTCATCGAAAACGAGTATGACAGACTTGACATCCTTGACGAGATGATTGACCGTTACGGTGATATGCCAAAGCAGGCTGAAAATCTTCTTATGATTGCCCTTATCCGCGCGAATGCACTCAAGTGCAAGATAAATGCCATCACCCAGGAGGGCAGTGAATTCCGTATCGTGCCATCGTTTATCGATATCGATATCTGGAGTGAGGTCGAAGAGAAATTTGACGGTAAGATGAAGATAATCCTCTCGTCAAAGCCGTATATAAGCGTCCGTCCGAATAAGAGCGCCGACGCACTTAAATCCCTCAACCGTGCACTTGAAAACTATATCAAGGTGGCATCACAACAGTAATTTTATCATCGAAAAAGAAATGACACCCTCAAGGGTGTCATTTTTTATAGGACGCCGAAAGGAAGAAAAAAAGCCCCTATTAAAGAGGGACTTTTTCTTTTTGCAAAAGCAAAGCGTAATCGCGTCTATAAGCCGGGTTCTGTCTTAAACGGTCATCTATCTTCGCTTGCTGTCACCAACAAGCTTCGGGGAGAACCCCGTGCCACCCGGTAGATATGTGTCGGGCAGACATCTACCATAACGGTGTTGCTTCGAGTAGGGTTTACAGCGGATCTATGTTACCATAGAAACGGGTGAGCTCTTACCTCGCCTTTCCATCCTTACCTTCAAAAGAAGGCGGTTTATTTCTGTTGCACTTTCCCGGCAGTCGCCTGCGGCTGACGTTATCAGCTACTCTGCCCTGTGAAGCCCGGACTTTCCTCGCGATAACACCTTTCGGCAACATATCGCGCGACCGTTCGGCGCGGTTACGGATTGTATTATAATATAAATTTCTTAAAAAGTCAAGATACCTTTTCCTTTTTTATCATCTTAATAATCTGGGGCAAATACCAGCATCCAAGATAGATAATAATGATTGGTACTGCAAGGTACATATACCAATATGCGTGAGGAATAATCGACCAGAAAAGATTGAGGACGGGGTTATTGGGAGTTATTGAGAACATATAGTTTACCGCAATAACCTCTCCTGCCGCATTCGTAATATTGGCGGAGTTGATAGCTACGTTAATGAAGTGAATAATAGTATAAACCGAGAACGTGATTATCAGTGTAGAGCCAATCGTTTTGGGCTCTTTTTCTACAAGCTTGAGTGCAAAGAGCAAGATCGGAATACCCGCCTCCAGCACGTGTGGGAAATAGTAGAAAAAGAAGGGAGCGCTGGTAAGCTCTGCCTCTGCCATGCTCATATTGAGAATCAAAGCAACGTATGAGCCAAGCGACCAAAGAAGAAGAAGGTTGCAGCACCATTTCTTTCTGAACCATACCGCAAATGGTAAAAGCATCGCATTAAGCGAGCAAAGATGAAGCGGAAGATACTCAAATGGGCTGTTCCAGGTTACGAGATTATAGATGATTGCTGAGATTCCTGAAAACGACAGCACAAACAGAACGCAAATCTGCACCTTTTGAGATGCTTTTCTAAGCAAAAAATACAAAACAATGTTGATAAGTACTCCAAAAATTAGCGTTATAATATGCGTTAATCCAAATGAACCCCAAACCATAGACTGTCCTCCAAAGATTTTAATAAATCGGTCATATTTTGTTAACTATTTACTATTTTAGCATATATGTTTTTTATTGTCAAGTTTGATCGAAAATATTATTTAGAATTTGCTGGTACTTTCCTCGCGATAACACCTTTTTGCAACATATCGCGCGACCGTTCGGCGCGGTTACGGATGATATTATAATATAGGTTGGTTGAAAGTCAAGTCAAAATCCTCTTTTAGAGAAGAAAAAAGATATCCCTCTCCGCTTTTGGAGAGGGAATATATCAATTGCGAATAATGTTGCCGTCCTTGTCCACCTTGCCTTGAGTACAGGTGATCACAAGCTCATCAAGACCCGAATGCCAGCTGTCAGGCTTATAGACATCGCGCCATTCGGAAACGGTACCGCCAAATGTGACCGAGGTCACGCTTGTGCCGTAAAATACGTCTCCTTCAATGCTTGTAACGGTTTTGGGAATATATATTTCTTCAAGGGCTTCACAATTTTTGAAAACAGCGTATTCGATATCGTATACAACTTCATTCATCGAAACTGAAGAAAGGGATCTGCACTCGGAAAACGAGCCTTCTTCAAGCACTAACAGCTTTGAAGGAATGTTAATGCTTTCAAGACTTGTGCATGAATAAAACGCATATCTTCCGAGTCTTTCCAACGAATCGGGAAGGACTATTGATTTTAGGTTTTCGCAATTACCGAAAGCATTATTATCGATCTCTATAAGGGATGAAGGAAGCTCAAAGCTTTCAAAGGTGCAAAAAGAGAAAGCGGAATCTCCGATATAAGTAACGGTGTCCGGCAATTTATCAATAGCAAGATTTGGGCAGCTAGCAAACGTGCCCGTGTTTACTCTTGTTATTTGTGTGTCTTCTAAATTATAGATCTTCAGCAAAGCACTGCAGGATCGAAATGCCTGTTCACCTATGTATTCGATCGTGTCGGGAAGGGTGATATAGGAAACTATAGAGCAGTAAAACGCTTTGTCGGCAATTTTTGTAACGGTATAGCCGTCAATTTGCTCGGGGATTTCGAGTGAGATGCCACTAAACGAACCGATTCCTGTGATAGTAACCTCAGAATTTTCATAGTCGATCGTGTATTCAATTCCCGAATATCCAAAGTCATTAAAAAGTGAGGGGAATTTATCAAGAACAGTACCGATGACGAAAAACAAAACGAAAACGGCAATGATGCCGATCAAAAATTTACCTGCTTTTTTCATATAGCCACTCCTTTGAGCTTAATATAGTATACATTATATATCAAATGAGAAAAATTGTCAATAGTAAGGCTTTGAAGTCTTATATAGCGCTTTAGTGTAATTGACGTGCAAATCGTCTATGATTAATAATAAACGAAAAACCACGGCTTAAAAAGGCCGTGGCTTTTCTATTTTGTTTTGTAAAAAGACGTGACTTGTGTTATGATTCATCCCTTGCTTTGATCTGCGGAATTCTTGCAACAAAGCACGCAACGATTGCCGTGATGATGATTTCGGGAATCATATACGTTCCGTTATATATAATGGAGTAAATTATCGAAAGTGACGTGCCCGAAAAGGTGTCGAGAATAGTCTGTCCCCACGCATAAAAGCCCTCTTGAGTAAAGAACCACTCAGCCCACGCGCCAAAGAATATAGCGCCCGAGGCTATGTGTGCAAGATATCTCAACGAAAGAGCCAGAACCGAGCCTAAGACAAGTGCTTTCTTAATGCCGAAGCGACGTCTGAAGACACCTCCAAGACCAAGCACTGTATACGCGATGATATAGTCGATAAGTATTACCAAGATCGCGCGCCACCAGATCATTTGGCTATCCCCGGGAAGGAAGAATGCACTCACCGTATTAAATCCAAGCAGCATCTGAAGAACGGAATAGGTAAATCCCGCCAAAAGTCCCCATTTCGTGCCGTACATATAGGCAACGATGATGATCGGGAGCATGCTCGCGATGGTAAAGCCTCCGCCAAAGGGGAGATTGAGAAAGGGAAGGACTGCGCACAAAGCCGAGATGGACACGGCAAATGCGATCATTATGGCGCTTATCGTCAACGCCTGTGTTCGTTTTTTGTTTTCTTTCATAGAAAAGCTCCTTAAAATAGATTCAACCACACGAAAAGTCCGTGTGGTTGTAATTTTAGAGAGTTCTCCATTCAGTACTACCTACGCCGGCATTATCCGTATCAGGTTAAGGGTTCGGCAAAAAAGCCGTCTCAGCAATAAGCACCCCTGACTTCATATGTGGTTGTGAGTATATTTTAGCACATCTTTTTCGTCTTGTCAACCTTAAAAGCAAAAAATGTGATGCCGTTATTTCTTGATTGCATAAAGATTCAGATCCCATGCGGGAACGTATGGAAATCTTCGAAGATAGAGGGAATAATCGGGATTCAATTCCTTAACCAACTCGGGCAGGGCAAACATGTCCTCACTTCTGTGATAGAGTGACACAAGAAGCATCGGAGAGTGCTTCTTTATCGTTTCGGCAGAGCCTGAAAGCGCCTCCTTTTCCGAGCCTTCAACGTCGTATTTTATATAGTCTACGCCCTCACCTCCAAGCACGGAGTCAACGGACGTGACCTCTACCTCCTTGATTTTTGAAACGATATTGCCCTTTGAAACGATGCCTGCGTTTCTATTTCCGCTCGCGTCAAAAAGAAGGGTGGTGTTCTCGCACCAAGCGCCTGCATTGATGCATCTTACGTTGCAATTATCCACGTTTTGTGCATATTCATTCAGCTTTCTGAAATTTCTTGCATCCGGCTCAAGAGCAATGGCGCTTTCAAGTGAAGGATTGTAATGAAGCATCTCGCGGATCGTGTCACCGTTATATGCACCAAGGTCGAGATAGGATCTTATCCCGTGGCACAAAAGAAGCTCGTTGTATACGGCATCCTTGTCACTTTCACTATCAAAAAGATATTTTATATTTCCTGTGAGCTTGTAGGAGATAACGTTTTTATAAATTCTCCTTGACTCTTCATCAGCAAGCATTTCATACACCTTTTCAAATCTTGTGCGATTTTCTTCAAAGAATTCAATTGTGAAAAGAGTTTCACCAAAGACGGGCACGTCGGGCGCGTAAAGCTCACACTCACTTGCCACCTTTTTAAAAAGCTCGATAACGTCAGGCAGGGAGGAGGCAAAGGAAAGAAGCACTATGGGGTCCTGCCCCTTGTATTTTTCCTTCATAGCAGAATATGAGATTACTGTTTTTCCATGGAAGGAGTGACCTCTTACGAATCCGTCACTTGCAAAGAAATCGGAGATATCGATTCCGTACCTTTCGCAAACGGAGATTATCTTGTCTGCGCCGTTTCCCATTCCGTACATAACGACGGGACGGGAGGATGAGGCAAGATAATGCCAAAGATCAGTTTTTATATCAAAATTCATATAAGACCTCGCATCTTGTAATGAAAAGATTATAGCACAAAAATACACAAATGGCAAGAGGGGAGTATTAATTAAATAATGAAGGAGGCTTCACTTTATTCTCCAAACGGTCAAGGCATTTGATAAAATCCCCTTGACTATTTATAAAAATGATGCTAAAATCAATATATATCAACCAAAGGAGAAAAACTATGAACTGCTTATTCTGTAAAATAATCAATGGAGAGATCCCTTCAAAAAAGGCTTTTGAAAACGAAAACATTTTCGCATTTTACGATATCGCTCCTCAGGCACCCGTTCACATTCTAGTTATCCCCAAGGCACATATTGAAAGTGTTGACGGCATCAACGAAGAGAACAGCAAGATCGTTGCCGAGATTTTTGAGAATATTCCCAAAATCGCAAGAGAGGCGGGAATTGAAAACGGCTATCGCGTGATCTCCAACTGCGGTGACGACGCTTGTCAGACCGTTCATCATCTTCATTTCCACATCGTGGGTGGAGCAAAGCTTTCCGACAAGATGGCATAATAAAAGAGAATAAAAGCAAAGCGGCAAGGTGTGTCCTTGCCGCTTTTGTTTGCATTTTATCTGAAGGCTTAAGTCAATCCTTAAGAATGAAAAATTCCGCACCGATGATGATGCCAAGCACGATAACTCCTGTGAAAAGGGAAACGGAGCCATACTCGATTCCACCTATAACACCGAAAAATCCGATAAGTGCGATGAAGGCAAAAAGAGCCTTTGCAGCCACGAGGAAACGGAAGGAGGAGAGAAGATCGATCACAGAATCGATGAAGGAAAGTGATTTTTCCACGAAATTCTCTGCACCTGCAAGCTGATTGTCAGCTATCGCATAAGTTCCTTTTTTGGAATTCATATTATTAAAAGAAGCATTATTTCTGCCTGTTTTGTATGTGTAATTAGTTGTCATATTCATTCTCCTTTTTCTTAAAATGGAATGTTTGTGACATTATATTACCACAAATGACAAGGTTTGTCAATAGGTTTTTTCTAAAAATGGAAAAATATTTTAAAAATTTTCAAAAATCCCTTTACAAACAAGAAAAAGTGTGTTATAATTAGTCCACAAAAGGAAAACTCACCCAAGGAGGAGTATTTATGGATTATATTGATAGAATAAAGCTTTTAAAGAGTGAAAAGAAGATCACAAACGATGCTCTCTCTGAAATGACGGGCATCCCCCTTGGCACTCTTTCAAAAATACTTGCAGGTATCAGTGACAGTCCCAAGCTTTCAAACATCGTTTCTATTTGCGATGCACTTGGCACGTCCCTTGAATACGTTGTAAACGGTGTTCCCGAAAACACGAATAACTTCACCCTTGACAGAGGTGAGATGCGACTTATCGAAAACTACCGTTCACTCGACGCGCACGGCAAAGAGCTTGTCACCCTCGTTTTGGATAAGGAGAAGGAGAGAGTTGCAAGAGCACCCTATATGGATCACTCCGTTGATTATAAGGAAAGCTCTGCAAAGATTCTTCCCACGGCAATGCCCTTTGGTGAAAGGGTGTCTGCACGCGAGCTTGCAAGAAATCGCGGTCTTGGAAAGAGACCGGTTTCTCTTTACGATATGCCCGTTTCTGCAGGAGTCGGTGTGTTCGTTGATTCCCCTGCGACCGAGGAGATCATGATCCCCGATAACGACAGAACGCGCGAGGCTGATTTTGCTCTCAGGATCAGTGGCAACAGTATGGAGCCTAAATATCGCGACGGCGACGTGCTTTTGGTTTCCAATTCCGATTACGTTGAGGTCGGTGAGCTTGGTATCTTCATCCTCGACGGCAACGGCTATTTCAAGATTTACGGCGGTGACAGACTCATCTCTATGAACAAGGTCTACGGTGACATCTTGCTCAAGGATTTTGAAAGCGTGAGCTGTGTTGGTCGCGTAGTTGGTAAATTGAAGAGAAAATAGAATAAAAAACATATATAAAAAGGCGTGATTCTCTTGTAATTGCGCCTTTTTTGTGTTAAAATGAGAAAAAAGAAGAAAAACGGAGGATTTTATGAAGATCGTTATTCTTGATGCACTTGCACTTGGATCGGATCTTGACCTTTCGCTCTTTAAGGACCTCGGTGAGCTTGAGATATATCCGAAAAGCACACCCGATGAGATTGTTGAAAGAACAAGGGATTGCGACGTGGTCATCACCAATAAGGCAAGATTAAATAAAGAGACCCTGAGCAAAGCAAGCTCATTAAAGCTCATCTGCGTTACGGCAACGGGTTTTGACAATATAGATATCGAATATGCAAGGGAGAGGGGCATAGGAGTTTGCAACGTGGTCGGATATTCCACCAACAACGTGGCGCAGCTTACAGTGAGCTTTGTCCTTGACCTTATCAATAAGCTCACGGTATATAGAAAAAGTGTTTCGAGCGGAGAATATTCCGAGTGTGGAGTTGCCAACATCTTAGCACCCACCTATCACGAAATAAACGGACTTAAGTGGGGAATTGTCGGCTTTGGAAACATCGGCAAAAGAGTCGGAGTCGTTGCAGAGGCGCTCGGCTGCTCCTTGCTCGTCAATAAGAGGGAGCCGATCGATGGCTATGAATGTGTCGACGTTGACACTATCTGCCGTGAGTGTGATATCATCACCGTCCACACTCCCTTAAACGAAGGAACAAGAGGTCTTATCACCAAGGAGCGCATCGAAATGATGAAGGACGGCGTCATCCTTGTAAACGTTGCAAGAGGAGCAGTTACTGATGAAGCTGCCATTGCAAATGCTATCAAAAGCGGCAAGATCGGTGGATTCGGATGCGACGTTTATTCTGCCGAGCCATTTTCAAAAAGTCACCCCTTCTATGAGATAAAGGAATATGATAACGTCATCCTCACACCCCATATGGCGTGGGGGTCTTACGAAGCAAGAGTAAGGCTTTGCTTTGAGGTGAAGAAAAATATCATCGCCTTTTTTGAGGGTGAAATAAGAAATAGAGTGGATAAAAAATAAGGAGGATATTATGGAAAAAAAGAGTTCATTTTTTAATGATTTTAAGGTGTTTATCACCCGTGGAAACGTAATTGATATGGCAGTCGGCGTTATCGTCGGCGGTGCATTTACCGCGATCGTAAACGCGCTCAGCAACAACGTGCTTCGTCCCGTCATCAACTGGATTTTGGCACTTATTTTGGGAAAGGATAGCCTTACCGGAGTGTATACCTTCCTTCAGGTCGCATATAAGACTGAGGATGGAGTTGTTCTTCCCGAGATCAATCTTGAGGAATCCATCTACATCGACTGGGGAGCATTCATCAATGCGATCATCAACTTCTTCATTATCGCACTTGTGCTTTTCTGCATCGTGAGATTCATCAACAACGTTCGCGACATCAACAGTGATATCAAAAAAATGGCAAGCAAGGCAATTTTGAGCAAGGAAGAAATCGAGGAGCTTAAGGCAAACGGCGTCAACGTTAAAAAGAGAAAAGAGGTTGATGCATATTTTGCAGAGAAGGCAAGACTTGCTAAAGAGGCTGAGGAAAAAGCCAAGGCCGAGGAGGAGGCAAGGGCAGCTGCTCAAAAGGCGGCAAATCCTTCAACTGAAGAGCTTCTTAAGGAGATCAGAGACATTCTTAAAAGCAAATAATAAGGTAAACGGTTGCTAAAAATTTTGGCAACCGTTTTTTTGGTACTTGAATTATTATAAGATATATGTTATTATATATGTGTATACCGTTTTTTGAAAGGAGAGGCAAATGAAAAAGAGAGTTTTAGCCGTGGTAGGACCTACTGCAAGTGGCAAAAGCGCACTTGCGATCGAGCTTGCAAAAAGACTTGACGGTGAAATAATCTGCTGCGATTCAATGCAGATTTATAAGCAGATGAATATCGGCACGGCAAAGCCCAATGCCAACGAGCAAGCTGTGGTAAAGCACCACCTTTTCGACTTTGCCGATCCTATGCAGGGTTTTTCGTGCGCCGATTATATCCCACTTGCTCAGGATGTGGTCGAGGATATATTGAGCCGAGGAAAAACCCCCATCTTTTGTGGCGGAACGGGACTTTATCTTGATAGATTTTTGTCGGGCGCCGAGTTTGAAGAGACCGAGGTTGATGAGAATTATAGACGCGAGATGGAGAGATTTGCCATCGAAAACGGAAACGAGGCACTCCATAACGAGCTTAGAAAAATAGATCCCATCTCAGCCGACGAGATACATCCAAACAACGTAAAAAGAGTCATTCGCGCTCTTGAGATCTATAAAACATCGGGCAAAACGAAGAGCGAGCTTGATAAAGAGAGCAAAAGCTTTGAGCCAAGATACGAGTCGATTCAGATCGGCATAAAATATGAGGATAGAGAGGTCCTTTATCAAAGGATCAATTATCGTGTTGATCTCATGATGGAGGCAGGCTTGCTCTCCGAAACCAAGGATTTGATTGATGCAGGCGTGTTCGAGAAAAACTCCACAGCTGCACAGGCAATCGGATATAAGGAGATAATCGGCTTCTTCAAGGGAGAAAAGACCTTGGAGGATGCTGTTGCCGAGCTTAAAATGGCAACTCGCCGATATGCAAAAAGACAGATGACGTGGTTCAATTCCCACGGTGACGTTACGTGGATAGCCGCCGACGAAAGATCCCTTTCCGAGCTGACGGATATCGCAGAGCAAATGATAAACGAAAAGATAAGAGAGGGGGATGGTACAAATGGAAGAAGCTAAGACCACTCCTAAAAAATCGGGCCCCACACGTGCGTGGAAGGGACTGACCATCCTTATCGCACTTTTGATCCTTTATACGGTTTATCACGTTATGTACGGCATTGCCGATAACGTCGACACAACTCCTGCAGGACTTGTCGAGCAGAGAACGTCCGTCGTGCTTGAGGGAGTGATATTCAGAGAAGAAGAGGGGATCACAACGAAGAATAAGGGAGATATGCGCCCTTATTACTACGACGGTGAACGCGTTTCAGTCGATGCAGCCGTTGCATCCGTATACACAAAAAGTGTAAATACCGACCTCAATGCAAAAATTGCCGAGCTTGAGGAAAAGCTTGATATACTTAAGCAAAGCAACGTTTCAGGACTTGTTTCGGTGGTCGATATTGAAAAGATAAAAGCCGACGTCGACACGCTTTATTCCACGATGATGCTTGCCGTTTCAACCGGTGACCTTTTGCGTGCCTCAAGAGCCGAAAAGGAGATGCTTATCGCAATGAATAAGCTTGCCATTTATGAGGGCAAGGTCAAAAATTATAACGACGATATATCAAAGATCGAAAACGAGCTTGATACTCTCTACGACTCCTTTGTGGGAGAAAGAGAATATATCTTTGCCGATAAGGGTGGATATTTTTATCACTCCCTTGACGGATATGAGGATATCCTCACACAGGACGTGCTTGCTTCCTTGACTGCAGAAAAGCTTGACGAGCTTATTGCTTCCGTCAAAAAAACACCCACAAGGGAAAGCAGCTACACGGCAAAATTCGTGTACAATAACGTTTGGAGTATAGCAGTGCTTTGCGATAGAGGATCCGCCTCTCTTTTAGAGGAGGGCAAGATCTATAATGCAGTGCTTTTCGACGTTCGTGAAAGAGAGCTTGATCTGAAGCTTCAAAGCATTAAGGATAACGGTGGAGAAAGCGTCGTGCTTGTCTTTACCTGCTCCGATATGCCCGAGGGCTTTGACTTTACAAGATACCAGGAATTCCGTCTTGATATCTCCTCGATCGAGGGATACAGAGTGCCAAAGGAAGCCCTTGTGACTGTGACCGATAAGACAACGGGTGAAGAAAAGATTGGCGTTTATACCGTAAATGCAAGTGTAGTGTCCTTTAAGCGAGTTGAGATAATCGGCGAAAGCGAAGGATATTACGTCGTTGCAAAATACGATAGAAGCAAGGATAATTACAGAGAATACCTTAACATAAACGACCTCATCGTTCTCGATGTAAAGGGAATGTACGACGGCAAAACGCTTAAGAGGTAGACCATGGATTATAGCTATATTGATGAAAATTATCGCGCGATCAGTGACGGCTTAAAGGAGTCGGCAGCCATTTCCAATAGGGAGCTGCCAAGCCTTTTGGTGTCAATAAAGAGCGCTGAGATAGACGAGATAGAGTACCTTGTAAGGAGCTATAAGGTGGACGCTGTCGGTGAAAACAGGGTAAATCAGCTTCTTTCGAGATACGACAGGTTAAAGGAGCTTGGAGTTGATATCCACTTCATCGGCTCACTTCAGACCAATAAGGTGAAATACATCATCGATAAGGTCAGCCTTATACAGTCACTTGACAGGATCGAGCTTGCACGCGAGATAGATAAGCAAGCTAAAAAGCACGGAATCGTGATGGACGTTCTTGTCGAGATAAATTCGGGCAGGGAAGAAAATAAGGGCGGCATATATCCTGAGGATGCAGAGGCGTTTTGCTTGGAGCTGTCTTCATTTTCGGGCATAAGACTTGTCGGATTTATGACGATGGCACCCAAATGCGAGAAAAATAGCGAATATTTGAAATATTTTTGCGAAACTTATCAATTAGTGCTTGACATTTGGCAAAAAAAATTACATAATATAAGTATACCGATAATATCTATGGGTATGAGTGAAAGCTATCAGGCGGCAACGCAGGCTGGAGCTACCATGGTCAGAATCGGACGAAGCATGTTTAATAAAAACTTAAATAAAATGAAAGTAGGAAAGCGCAAATGAAGAATTTTACAGAACTTTTCGGCAAGAAGAATATCACTACAGATTATCAGGATTATTACCGTGATGAAGACGAGCTTTACGGCGATACAGAAAGCGATGATGACGTAACTACATACGGCGAATCCAAGGAAAACGGCGTTTCCTTCGGTGGCGGTGCTGCTCCCGTTTCTCTTAAGGTAGTTAAGCCCAGAAGCCATGCAGACGGTCCTGCGATCGCAGACCACCTTGCAGCAGGTAGCACAGTAGTTCTTAATATCGAATCACTTGACAGAGCAAGCTCAATCAGACTTATCGACTTCCTTATGGGTGCCGTTCACGTACTCGGTGGCGATATGAAGAGCGTTACAAAGACAACTCTCGTTTTTGCTCCCAGAAACGTTGGCGTTTCTGATTTTGAGCACGTTGAAGAAGAGATTTCCGAGATCGAAGAAATTGAAGAATAATTTGCTATGAATAATTTTTCTGTCCCCGACGGCAAGGAGTCAAGGCTCTTTTATGCAAGGCTTGACGACCTTGAAAGGATGGCACTTGGTCATAGAGTGGCGCATTCTGCGTTTCTGACACCGAGTGAGGCGTATAAGGCAGAGAAATATTTTGAGGCAAAGGGCACAAAGGATAAGATTTGCTTTTTCGGTGGCTATGCAGACGCCCAGAGAAAGCAAATCTTTCTTTTACCTCAATATATCGTTGATTCTGCCGAGGATGAAAAGTCACTTTTTGCCCTCATCGAAGAGGACGTTGATGCCTCGATTGCTGCCCTCAAAATAAAGGGAAGTGGCTTCAGAGCCCTTTCTCACAGAGATTATCTTGGAAGCATCCTTGCCCTTGGGATCGAGAGGGAAAGACTTGGAGATATATGCATCATAGACGATAATTCTGCCATAGTCTTTTGCTCGTGCGAGATAGTGGATTACCTCCTTTATGAGCTTGTGTCCATAGGCAACGATAAGGTGAAGGTCGAAAGGATCAAGGTTGAAAGGGATATGGCATCAAGCCAAAGATTTCAAGCGTTTACCGATACTGTCGCAAGTGAAAGACTTGATTGCGTGGTTGCATCCATCTTTAATCTTTCAAGAGAAAAGGCGCAAAACCTAATCAAGGGTGGATTTGTTGAGCATAATTACGAAGAGGCGCAAAAGATTGACGTAAGAATCGAAGCAGGTGATATAATCAGCGCACGAGGATACGGCAAATTCATCATTCGCGACGTTTCCCAAACAACCAAAAAGGGAAGACTTCGTTTGTTTGCGGATAGATATATATAATATATTGACAAAACCATCCTTTTGTGATACAATATGCAAAAGATAATAGGTTATGGACACTATGTGCCCGAAACAGCAATAGAATATAGCGCAGAGCCGGGCAAATTTCAGCCCGACTCTGCGCTTTTTTGTAATTTTTGAGCGAACGGCGTGAGGTGTATTGGGGTTTGTCTATAGGGTGGGCAATTCGTGAATCGCCCGTTTCCTCTATAAATCAAAATATAAACGTTTCGAAGAAAAAGCCAAAAATATTGAAATATTTTAGAAAATTTGAAAAATTTCAAGAAGAAAACACGTATATATATATTGAGAGAGTATAAAACTCTCAAAAAAACGATTGAGAAAGGAAACTAAACTATGAAAAACACAACGAAGAAAATAACGAGTATTTTGCTTGTTTTGACGATTGTTTTGTTGTGCTTTGCATTTGTTAGCTGTATTTCTATTAACGATGACTTGAAAATGAAAGAAGCTTATCTTCGTCAATTTGGCATTGAGGGAGTTGATGCAGAGGACGTGGTGATTGACTATGATGGAGGCAGATATGGGCTTGGTCGAGTAGTGATGCTTGACGCGCAGTGGCACGATAGAGAAGCGTGGCAGGATACGGTAGGCGAAACCACGATACAATACTATGACAGAAATCAGCTTTTGGTATATACATTCAATAAGTTCTACACTCTTGCAGAGGCAAAGGAAAAGAACATTCTTTCCGACAAAGACATTGAGTCTATTGCAAATGATTTTGAAAGTAAAGTGACTCATTACAGAGATACTTGCGATACCTTCGATTTTGAAAAATGTATAATTGAGGATATCTTCGAAGAAAAGTATGGTTATATGCCTCGAACAGACATCATATTCGTAAATATTGACAGAAGAATTTGTAAAGATAATGAAGGGTCCGAAAGCTTTGATGTGGCTGGATATTTAGGTACGGATATTATAAAGAATCAAAAAGCAATATATTACAGAACTTCTGAATATAATACTTTTTCTCTTTATATATGTAATGCGGGTTATGAGAATATGTCATATATTTTTGAAAGATTATCCAAAATCCCCGGTGTTTTAGGAGTAGGATATTATTATGATTATTACGATGTAACTTCCCAAGCAGCAAATGATACGTATTATTCGCATTACGGCATGTGGAGATTTGATGATATATATATTGAGAGAGTATAAAACTCTCAAAAAAACGATTGAAAAAGGAAACTAAACTATGAAAAACACAACGAAGAAAATAACGAGTATTTTGCTTGTTTTGACGATTGTTTTGTCGTGCTTTGCATTTGTTGGGTGTGCTTGGACAGAATTTATTAATCCAACAAATAATACTTCATCTTCTACAACAAAGAAAAAGCCTTACGCGAAAGATGTAGAGATTAATAATGGTATGGGCTTCACAGAGCAAGACAAGGATTTTGTTAAGTTTATGTATGATAGGGGAGTATTATCAACTCCACCATATATTGAGTTTGTATATACCTTCGGGGATTTTGTGGAAAGAAACGTAATACGTAATAACGATGCGTCTTTTTACAGAGTCGATATTAATCTGAATCAAAAGCCGTATTTTATTGCCGCTTATTCACCTGATTCTGTAGAATCGGGATTGACACCTGTTTTCAGCTTGAAGGAAGGATGGTTAGGAAACATAACTTGGCATAAATTTTACGATTATGACACTATTCCCGATAAGATTGACGATTTGGTCTTGCGCGGAGTATACGCAATGTACGAATGCACTATACAAAGAGACGTGATGAATAACAAGGAATATAATATCAGCGCGACATATTTTATTCCGTTGACAGACGGATATAGTGACGCTATTGCAGATATGAATTTCTTATATGGATTAACCGATTCGGTTTTGTGGTATGCTGAGAAACAGGAGATTGAAAACCATTATCCTTTATTTGTCCAAGCAAGAATAAATGTAGCATATACTTACTGCGACTATAAAGATATGTTTGGATTGTATGTCGATGGCTCCGGTGTTGAATATGTAATGTTCGATTATTGTATTTCTGTAGAGGAAAAAAATGAATTTGGGCTCGAAAAATTCCAATATGAGTTGGATTCTCTTTATGATGAAATGGCTCCTTATATGATTCGTAATGAAAGCCTTGATCAATATTCAAGCGATGATCAATACTCAAATATGATATATTATATCAAGCTTTCTGATTTGTTGAATATTATATCTATTCTCTCAGAATAAAAGCAAGTTGTTAAATCAATGAAAGTTTTCACCCCGTCTTTTTGACGGGGTGCTTTTTGAAATGACGAATTTTGCGATTTGTGAGCAAAATAATATATAATATTATATAAAAATATTGACAAAAAAATATTTTTGTGTTAATATCTATCTTGGTAGTATATGTTTGGCTATGATAAAGACGGTGTTTTTTGAAGGGCTTGTAGAGAGCGCACGGCTGGTGAAAGTGCGCAGCGAGTAGAAAAATGCAAATCACTTTTGAGCCGATTGCTGACAATAACCTCAGGCAATCCGTATCTCTGCGTTAAAGAGTTCGAGTGGCATTTGATTCAAATGCAAGATGAGTGGTACCACGGTCTATTCCGTCTCATTGACCTTTTCGGTCGGTGAGGCGTTTTTTATTTTTATTATGATAACAATTTAAAGGAGATATATTATGGCAAAGGATTACACAAGTTCATTAAATCTTCCCAGCACTAAATTTGAGATGAGAGCAAATCTTCCCACAAGAGAGCCCCTCATGCTCGAATATTGGAACAGCATCGACCTCTACGGCAAGATGCAGGAGAATGCGAAGGGCAAGCCCACCTTCGTTGTTCACGACGGACCTCCATTCTCAAACGGAAATATCCACATGGGCACTTCACTTAATAAGATTCTTAAGGATTTCATCAACAAATCCAAGGTTATGGAGGGCTATCTTGTGCCCTTTACTCCCGGTTGGGACAACCACGGTATGCCCATCGAGAGTGCAATCATCAAGAAGAATAAGCTCGATAGAAAGAAGATGAGCATTTCCGACTTCCGCCGTCAGTGTCACGCGTTCGCACAGGACTACGTTGACATCCAGATGGGACAGTTCAAGCGCCTTGGCGTTGTTGCAGACTGGGAGCATCCCTATATCACGATGAGCCCCGAGTTTGAATCAAGAGAGGTTCTCGTTTTCGGTGAAATGTTCAAGAAGGGCTACATCTATAAGGGACTCAAGCCCGTTTACTGGTGCCCCAAGGACGAAACGGCTCTTGCAGAGGCTGAAATCGAGTATAAGACAGATAAGTGTACGTCTATCTACGTTAAGTTCAGAGTTAACGACGATAAGGGCGTTCTTGACGGCATCTGCGATAAGAACAACACTTATTTCATCATTTGGACAACAACAACGTGGACACTTCCCGGCAACCTTGCGATCGCGCTCAATCCCGATGAGGATTACGTAGTTGCAAAGGCGGAAAACGGTGAGTGCTACATCGTTGCCGAGGCTCTTCTTCCCAAGACAATGGAAGAGGGCAAGATCGAAAATTACGAGGTTCTTGCTAAGATGCCCGGACGTAATTTCGAATATATGAAGGCTCAGCATCCCTTCCTTGAAAGAGAGAGCCTTGTCTGCACAGCTGATTACGTTACTATGGATAGTGGTACAGGCTGTGTTCATACAGCTCCCGGCTTTGGCGCAGACGACTATCAGACATGCCAGAGATACGGCATCGATATCATCGTTCCCGTTGACGATCGTGGCTATCAGACAAAGGACGCAGGCAAGTTTGCAGGTCTTTACTATGAGGAATCCAACAAGGCCATCCTTGACGATATGGTTGAGAGTGGCGCACTCTTTGCATCCAAGGAATTCGAGCACGAATATCCTCACTGCTGGAGATGTAAGAATCCCATCATCTTCCGTGCAACTCCTCAGTGGTTCTGCTCGGTAGACGCGTTCAAGGATGATGCAGTTGAAGCATGCAAGGGCGTTCAGTGGCTTCCCGAGTGGGGTGGCGACAGAATGGAGCAGATGATCAGAGAAAGAGCCGACTGGTGTATCTCCCGTCAGCGTCAGTGGGGACTTCCCATTCCCGTATTCTATTGCGAGGACTGTGGCGAGCCCATCTGTAACGATGAAACGATCAAGAGAATTTCCGAGATCTTCGGCAAAGAGGGTTCAAACGCATGGTTTGATAAGGAAGCAAGTGAGCTTCTTCCCGAGGGCTTTGTATGTCCTCATTGCGGTGGCGTTCACTTCACAAAGGAACACAACACACTTGACGGTTGGTTCGACTCCGGTTCATCCCACTTCTGCGCACCCGACCTCTACCGTGAAGTTGGCACACCTGCCGACGTATACCTTGAGGGCGCAGACCAGTATAGAGGCTGGTTCCAGTCATCCCTTCTTACAGCAGTTGGCGCAGTAGGCTGTGGCGCACCCTTTAAGACAGTTCTTACTCACGGTTGGGTAGTTGACGGCGAGGGTAAGGCAATGCATAAGTCCCTTGGCAACTCCATCGCTCCCGAAGAGATGGTAGGCAAATACGGTGCAGACCTTGTTCGTCTTTGGGTTGCATCCAGTGACTATCGCGTTGACGTTCGCGTTTCCGACAATATCTTCAAGCAGCTTTCTGAAACGTACAGAAAGATCAGAAATACAAGCAGAATCATTCTTGCTAACCTTAACGATTTCAATCCCGATACCGATATGGTTGCTATCGAGGACCTTTACGAGATCGATAAGTGGGCACTTAGCCGTCTTAATAACCTTGCAGCAACAATCCGCAAGGGATATGACACATTCGAGTTCCACACAGTTTACCATAGCGTAAACAACTTCTGCACAAACGATCTCTCCAAGCTCTTCATCGATATCACAAAGGATAGAGTTTACGTTGAAAAGAGCGATAGCCTTGCAAGAAGAAGTGCACAGACTGCAATGTATCTCATCATCTCCGGCATGACAAGACTCATCGCACCCATGCTCTCCTTCACAGCAGAGGAGATCTGGCAGGCAATGCCTCACACGTCAAGTGAAAATAAGGAAAGCGTATTCCTTAACTTGATGCCCGAGTATACTGAAGAAATGAGCTTTGGTGACATCAGTGAGCGTTGGAATAAGCTCTTTGAGCTTCGTGACGACGTTATGAAGGCACTCGAGCTTGCGCGTGCATCCAAGCTCATCGGTAAGAGCCTTGATGCAAAGCTCACGATCTATACAACTAATGAAGAGCACAAGGCAGTTCTTGAGGGCTTTAAGAATGACCTTGCCACAGTATTTATCGTTTCAGCCGCATCCGTAGTTTCCGGTGAAGCACCCGAGGGCGCATTCTCCGAAACTGAAAGCGGAATCTCCGTTTTGGTTGAAAAGGCAGACGGACACAAGTGTGACCGTTGCTGGTCCTACTCAACAGAGGGCATTTTGGACGAAGAAGGCTTTATCTGCGAAAGATGCAGAAAAATTCTTGAAGCATAAAGGAGAATATAATGCTTTTGTGGCTTATAATCATAGCTGTAATAGTTTTTCTTGATCAGCTTACAAAATGGCTTACGGTAATAAACATCGATCTTGGTGAATCCGTTACCGTTATCGAAGGCTTTTTCAACTTTAAATACGTTAGAAACACAGGCGCTGCGTTCAGTATCTTTTCAGCTCCCGACCAAAGATGGATATTTATGACTGTGTCAACCATCGCAATCATTGCCATGTTCATTTATCTTTGGAAGAGCCGTAACGACAGCAAGCTTCTTTGCGTGTCACTCTCCTTCATCGTTGGTGGTGGCATAGGAAATATGGTCGACAGGACCATTCTTGGCTTTGTAGTTGACTTTCTTGATTTTATCATCTGGCACACTCCCGAAGGAAGATATATCCACTTTGCAACGTTCAACGTGGCAGATACGTTCGTTTGCATAGGCGTTGGACTCTTCGCACTTAAGGTTATCCTTGATGAGATCAAAGCGGCAAAGCATCAAAAGGCTGAAAAACTTGCTGACAGTATAGAAGAAAATGCAGAAATCGATAATTAATTTGATAGAGAATGACGTCGGGCAGAGAATCGATACGATAGTTGCCGAAAGAGAACAAATTTCAAGATCGGCAGGAGCCAAGCTCGTTGAATCGGGTATGGTGCTTGTAAATTCAAAGCCCGTTGCCAAAAACTATAAGATAAGAGAGGGCGACGTGATCGAGGTCACGCACCCTGAGGTTGCCGAATGCGAGATAGTACCGCAAAACATTCCCATCGATATTGTCTACGAGGATAGTGATATCATCGTTATCAATAAGGAGTCTGGAATGGTGGTGCATCCCGCGGCAGGGAACCCCGACAAAACACTCGTCAATGCGCTTTTGTACCATTGTGGAGATTCACTCTCCGGCGTTGGTGGAGTGGCTCGTCCCGGTATCGTTCATAGAATCGATAAGGACACAAGCGGTCTTTTGGTCGTTGCTAAAAACGATGCTGCACATATATCACTTTCAGAGCAGCTTAAAACTCATTCCGTCAGCCGAGTTTATCACGCGATCGTGCTTGGTAATTTAAAAGAGCTTTCCGGTACGGTGGATGCTCCTATCGGGCGTCATCCCGTTGACAGAAAGAAGATGGCTGTTATCAAAAACGAGGATTATACCTCTCGCGAGGCTATAACACACTATCGTGTTATAAAGAGATTTAACGGCTTTGATTACGTTCAGTGCGTGCTTGAAACGGGAAGAACACACCAGATAAGAGTGCATATGGCATATCTTGGGCATCCACTCCTCGGTGACGAGGTCTACGGTGGCGCGAAAACGCGCTTTCAGGCGTTGCATAAGGATTGCATAGACGGTCAGTGCCTTCACGCGAAGGAATTGCACCTCACACATCCTAAAACTGACGAAAGAATGACCTTCACCTCTGAGCTTCCCGATAATTTCAAACGCGTCCTTGACTTGCTTGAAAAGACTTGCACGTAATAGTATATCGGTCATAAATGGACAGGTTGCCTGTAACATAAGTAAAAAAATAACCCAACGGAATTTCCGTTGGGTTTTATTTTTGTCGTTTGATTATTTAACCTCAATGATGGATTCGTTCCAAACCTTTGGAGCTTCATAGCCGAGAAGGTTGACCATAGTAGCTGCAACGTTTGCAAGACCGAACTGACCGTTGTCTGCCTTGACCGTGTAATTTTCAGAATAGAAATTATCATAGATGATGCAGGGAACGGGATTGAGTGTGTGGCTTGTTTTTGACTTGAAGGAGCCGTCCTTTTCGGGCTTGGGCTGCTTTGTCTTCTTGTCCATTTCATACATCTCGTCTGCGTTTCCGTGGTCGGCAGTGATGAGAGCCACGCCGTGAAGCTTGTCAACTACGTCGATGATTCTCTTGAGCTGAAGGTCGAGAGCTTCCATAGAGCAACGTGTTGCCTGAAGGTTACCTGTGTGACCTACCATGTCGCCGTTGGGGAAGTTAACGCGAAGGTATGTGTACTTTCCGCTTTCAAGACATTCGATGAGCTTGTCAGTGATTTCTGCACACTTCATCCAGGGTCTTTGCTCGAAGGGAACAACGTCAGAGGGAATTTCGATATATGTTTCAAGCTCCTCAGAGAACTTGCCACTCTTGTTTCCGTTCCAGAAGTATGTTACGTGACCGTACTTTTGTGTTTCGGAGATAGCAAGCTGACTAACACCTGTGTTTGTGAGGTATTCACCGAGAGTGTTTGTGATTTCGGGGGGATTTACAAGATACTTTGAGGGGATGTGAAGGTCGCCATCATATTCAAGCATACCTGCGTATACAACGGAGGGAACGCGAACTCTGTCAAACTTGTCGAAGTCTGCGCCACCTTCAAATGCCTTTGAGATCTCAATTGAACGGTCGCCACGGAAGTTGTAGAAGATAACGCTGTCACCGTCGTTGATAGTGCCTACGGGAGTGCCGTTTTCAGCAATTACGAAGGGAGGGAGATCCTGGTCGATAACCTTGTATTCTGCACGGTAAGCCTCAACTGCCTCGTGAGCATTTGCAAACTGACGTCCTTCACCGAGAACGTGAGTCTTCCAACCAAGGTCAACCATAGCCCAGTTAGCCTCGTATCTGTCCATAGTGATCTTCATTCTGCCACCGCCACTTGCAATGCGAGCGTCAAAGCCCTCACCGTTAAGACCTGCAAGGAATGCTTCAAAGGGATCGATGTATTCAAGAGCACTTGTTTCACCAACGTCACGTCCGTCGATAAGAACGTGGATTCTTACTGTGCTAACGCCCTCTTCCTTAGCCTGTGCAAGCATTGCCTTAAGGTGATCGATGTGGGAGTGAACGTTACCGTCAGAGAAAAGACCGATAAAGTGAAGTGTTGAATCGTTTGTCTTAACGTTAGAGATAAGCTCGCACCATGTGTCAGAGGTAAACATCTTCTTGCTTTCGATGGAGTTGGAAACGAGCTTTGCACCCTGCGCAAACACCTGACCTGAGCCAAGCGCGTTGTGACCAACCTCTGAGTTACCCATATCGTCATCGGAGGGAAGACCTACTGCTGTTCCGTGAGCCTTGAGGGAAACCATGGGGTACTTTGCCATGAGCATATCGAGTGTGGGAGTATAAGCTCCTGCCACTGCGTTAGAGATTGTATCGGGAGCAAGACCAACACCGTCCATAACGATAGTGAGAACGGGACCTTTAACTCCTTCAAATGAATTCAATTTGTTAAGAGATTTGTTCATTATAGAACCTCCATATATAGAATATAAAATTTCACTACCTTATAGTATAACTTTTTTTGATGAATTTTGCAATAGATTTTGAGAAAAAATAAATAATATTTTCACAAACTTGACTTTTATCATTTTGTGGTGTATAATTACTTGGTTAAACAAAAACGTAATACCTTATGAAAGGAAAATATATATGTCAGAATGTACTCATAACTGTTCAAGCTGTTCACACAGCTGTCAGACAAAGTCCAAGCAGGACTTTTTAGAGCCGATTAATGCAAAATCAAAGATAAAGCACGTAATAGGAATCGTCAGCGGTAAGGGTGGTGTTGGTAAATCAATGGTTACCTCAACCCTTGCAACTCTTATGCAAAGAGCAGGGTATAAGGTTGGTATCCTCGACGCCGATATCACAGGTCCTTCAATTCCCAAGGCATTTGGCGTGAGCGCAGGCGTTGACGGTGACGACGACGGAATGATTCCCCCCACAACAAAAACGGGCATCAAGATCATGAGTGTAAACCTTCTTTTGCCCGATGCTACAGCTCCCGTTGTGTGGAGAGGCCCCGTTATTGCAGGAACTGTAAAGCAGTTCTGGAGCGGCACTGTCTGGGGAGATCTCGACTACCTTTTCGTTGACTGTCCTCCCGGAACAGGAGACGTGCCCCTTACGGTATTCCAAAGCATTCCCCTTGACGGAATCGTTATCGTTTCATCCCCCCAGGAGCTTGTTTCAATGATAGTTGAAAAGGCTGCCAATATGGCAAAGATGATGCAGGTCGACGTTCTCGGTCTCGTTGAAAATATGAGCTATGTGAAATGTCCCGATTGCGATAAGATCATCAAGATTTTCGGTGATAGCCATATCGAACAGATCGCCGATAAATACGGATATCCCTTGCTCGCGAAAATGCCCATCGATCCGAGCCTTGCAGCGCTTGTGGACGCAGGCTGCATCGAGGATATGAACGTGGATTATCTCAACGTGGCGATCGAGGCTTTAAAGTCAGCTAAAAACGTTAAATGATCAATAAAACCACCTCGCATAGGGGTGGTTTTTTTATGCGTTGTTTTTTATGAACATTAGACACAATGTCTAAAAAACACGGTGTGATTTGTCCATTGTAACGATTTTGTATTTATATATTATATAACTATTGACTTTGGATTTTTGTAGTCCTATAATATTTGGTGCAAGGAATACTATGAGTATCTCTTGATTGAGTATAATATTAAAAGGAGACAAATAATGAAAAACACTATCAGAATTCTTTTGATTGCTATGGCACTCGTTCTCGTTCTTGCAGTATTTGCAGGTTGTGAGCAGACAGAATGCCAGCACACAGGCGGCGAAGCTACATGCACAGAAAAGGCAGTTTGCGAGCTTTGCGGCGAAGCTTACGGTAAGGAACTCGGTCACAAGATTGGTTTTACAACACCTATCCACGCTGATTGCGTAAATCCCGGTATGACAGGTGGATCTTACTGTATGATATGCGATGAGGTTATCATCGAAGCAACAGTTGTAAATCCTCTTGGCCACTCTATGGTTGAACAGCCCGGTAAGGAACCCACTTGCGCAGAAGAAGGCTACACAGCAT
>JAZRFY010000034.1:0-12042 GCA_045643885.1 Eubacteriales bacterium
TTGATGCCGTCCTTTGTGATGTTCTGACCCTTAACAACTGCAACAAGGATTGTTGTAGAACCTGTGCATGTGGGAACTCTCTGTGCAGAACCGATGAGCTTACCGTTGAGCTCAGGAATTACAAGGCCGATAGCCTTCGCAGCACCTGTGGAGTTGGGAACGATGTTCTGTGCGCCAGCACGTGCACGGCGAAGGTCGCCCTTTCTGTGAGGACCGTCAAGAATCATCTGGTCACCTGTGTAAGCGTGAACTGTTGTCATGATACCGCTCTGGATGGGAGCATAATCATTAAGAGCCTTTGCCATGGGAGCAAGGCAGTTTGTTGTACAAGAAGCAGCAGAGATGATTGTATCTTCAGCTGTAAGTGTTTCATTGTTTGTACCGAAAACGATTGTCTTAAGGTCATTACCTGCGGGAGCAGAGATAACTACCTTCTTAGCACCTGCGTCGATGTGTGCCTGAGACTTTTCCTTTGAGCAATAGAAACCTGTGCATTCAAGAACTACGTCAACACCGAGCTCACCCCAAGGGCAGTCAGCTGCGTTCTTTTCAGCATAGATCTTAAGTGTCTTACCGTCAACTGTGATTGTACCAGCTTCGTCATCGGACTCTACTGTGTGACCGAGTGCAAGGTAGTTACCCTGAGCTGTGTCATACTTGAGAAGGTGAGCAAGCATCTTGGGGCTTGTAAGGTCATTGACCGCAACGATTTCATAAGCCTCTGCGCCGAACATCTGACGGAAAGCAAGACGACCGATACGGCCGAATCCGTTAATAGCAACTTTTACTGACATTTTAATGTCCTCCGTAATAAAATATTTTTCAAATTAGTCTGGGACATAAAGTCCCCATACACATCTATTTTATCGCATTTTGCGAAAATATACAAGACCTTTGATAAAAAATTCTCAATTTTGGTATTTTGCTTTAATAAATCGCAAAAAACAATGACACTTTGTGCAAATCGTACAAATAATATAGCGATTTTGTGTGTGACTAGCATAAAAAATAAGAAAATATGGTATTTTCACCAAAAAGTAAAATCAATATTGAAAAAATGTGAATGTTGGTGTATAATATCTATAGAAATATAATTCGTTTTTAGGAGGAATCATATGCGCTTGAAGTTATCAAAGCACGATATGTTAAACTATACTAAAAATATATTTATGATAATATTGGGCACGGCGATACTTTCCTTTGGAACGGCTATATTCCTTGTTCCTTTCAACCTTGTAACAGGTGGAGTATCAGGTCTTTCCATCGTTTTGCAAGAGATGATACCGCTCAATTTAAGCATTGATTTTTATCTTGCTGTGATTACTTGGGGATTGTTTGCATTGGGACTTATTTTTCTTGGTGGAAACTTCGCATTAAAGACCTTGCTTTCAACCGTATTTTATCCCATATTCTTCACTTTGTTTTATAATCTTGTTGAATATAGAGTGTTTAACGGGCTTTTCGTTCTTCAAAACTCCGAATATCACGACATTGCCGTTTTACTTGCTGCACTTTTTGGTGGTGCATGTGCCGGTGCAGGCTCTGCATTGACCTTCAAGGCAGGTGGCTCAAGTGGTGGTGTGGACATCCTTGCATTCCTTCTTTGCAAGATATTTAAAAAGATAAAAAGCTCGTATATCATATTCGCAATCGACGCAGTAATCGTTATTCTTGGTATCTTCATTATCGAGGACCTTGTTCTTTCTATGCTTGGTATTGCGAGTGCACTCGTTTGCTCAACAGTAATCGACAGAATGTTCCTTGCAGGTGACGATGCATACGTTGCTCAGATCGTTACCAATAGCAGTGAAGAGATAAGCCAAGGAGTTATTGAGATTCTTGATAGAACCACAACCATCGTCGACGTTATCGGAGCATACTCCAAGCAGCCCAAGAAGATGGTTATCGTGTCCTTTAGTATGAGAGAATACTCCGAGCTTATGAGAATAATCAACAGAGAAGATCCTTCTGCATTTATGACCATTTCCCGCGTTCATGAAAACCGTGGAGAGGGATGGACTGAGGACAAAAAATAACTTTTTTATATATTATGGAGAAAGAATATGACTAATATTGTTAAAATATCGCTTTTGATTTTGGCTTTTGTGATGGTATTTGCTTCCGTTTCGTGTGCTGAAAAGCCACACGAGCATTCATATGCTCAAACAACAGTTACTCCCACTTGCACCGAGAAGGGTTATACTACATATACCTGCTCTTGTGGATATAGCTATGTTTCTGATTATATGCCTCCCGAGCACAATTGGAGTGAATGGGTAGAGGTTGAAGCAAGCACTCCCACACAAAACGGTGTTATGGAAAGACATTGCGAGTGCGGTGCAACACAAACAACAATGGATTTGTTACAGTAATAAAAAAGGAAACCGAGAGGTTTCCTTTTTTATTTATAGAGGTCAATGAATGACCATACCTTGTTCCAATATTTTTCGGGATTCTGAAGGGGGCTCATCGCGTGGTCGGCATGTCTTATGATGAGGATATCCTTGTTGCACGAAGCGCTTTCATAGAGCTGATAAGCCATAGAAACGGGAACGACAGTGTCCATATCTCCGTGAATGAAGAGTGTTGGCGTGGTTGATTTTTTCACTTGCTCAAGTGCGGATGCAGCTCTTATATCAAAGCCGATTCTTTTCTTGATAGCAAGGCCGAAAAGGTCGATCAAGGGGAATGCAGGAAGATGCATCATCTTGGGGATCTTGTGTGCATAGGCATCGTAAACGGAGGTGTATCCACAGTCCTCAATAGCACATTTTACGCAAGGAGGGAGGATTTCACCCGTTGTCATCATAACGGTAGCTCCACCCATTGAAACGCCGTGAAGGATGACGTGCGCATCGTTTGCTTTGCTGTCAACGTATTTGATCCAATCGATGATGTCGAATCTTTCGGTCCAACCCATGGTTGAGTATTCATAATCACTACCCTTGTGGGCGCGCATGTAGGGAACAAGCACGTTATATCCTGCCTCGTAATAATGCTTGGCGATATAGGCAAGGGATTTGGGCTGCGAACGGTAGCCGTGCACCAAAATCGCATATTTTGACGATTCATTCTCCTGATTATAAAGAAGGGCATTGATATGTCTTTGATCGCGATTTTGTATGGTTATATTTATTTGTGGTGCAGTGGAGTGGAAAAGTGTTCCTAAAATCACCTCGGGACTGTTGGCAAAATCCTCTTGATTTTTCTTGCTCATAACAGTACCGCGGGGATTTTGAATACCCTCTCTTGAAAGATGAGCTTTGATAAGATTATCCATCATCTTTTTGTATGCAGCGGATATTGCCACTCCCGAAACCAATCCGAGAGCGCAGAGCTTTAATTTGTTTTTAAGCTTCATATTTTGCTCCTATTTTGTTCCTGTTGAACCGAAGCCGCCCTCACCTCTGACAGTTTCAGAAAGCTCATCGGTTTCTTCGAAATCAGCAACCACGTAGGGAGTGATAACGAGCTGAGCGATACGTTCACCGCTTGCAACTGTTTGAGGAATATCCGTATGGTTGTGAAGTGCAACCATCACCTCACCTCTGTAGTCGCAATCGATAACTCCTACCTTGTTGGCAGGAGCAAGACCGCGCTTGGAAGCAAGACCGCTTCTTGCATAGATGAGTCCTGCAAAGCCGACGGGGAGCTCAAGGGCAATTCCTGTTTTTACAAGAACTGTTGCGTGTGGCTCAATGGTGATATCGTCCATGGCTGAATAGAGATCTGCACCTACAGAGTAGGGAGAACCGTAGGTTGGAATAACTGCTTTTTCATTAAGCTTTTTTATTTTTACGTTGTATTTCATTTTTTGCCTCCGAAAAGGTAATAGTTTATATAAATATGTTAACATATTTTAGACAAAAAAGCAAGAAAAAAATACTTTATCTTTGACAAACGGAAAAATATGTGCTATTATGGATATAATAAGAGTACTGTTTGATTGGAGGTGAGTATATGGATAAATCAGAGGCGTATCGCAAAAAAATGACGGAGTCCTCGGTGGCAAAAATAATAATATCTTTGGGGATTCCTACAACTGTTTCCATGCTCATTACCAATATATATAATTTGGCAGATACCTATTTTGTAGGAATGCTCGGTAAGAGTCAGCTAGCGGCAACGGGATTTATTTTCCCCTTGCAGTGCATCATTCAGGCAATAGCTTTTATGCTTGGCCACGGAGCAGGAACGTTCGTTGCAAAATATCTTGCCCAAAACAATATAAAAAGAGCTTCTTCATATCTTACGACCTCGTTTGTTATCGGAGGTGTTATTGGAGCGTTGATGAGTATATCGGGTCTTGTGTTTTTAGAAGATCTTATGCTTTTGCTTGGAAGCACGTCCACTGCCTTGCAGTATTCCAAGGACTATGGAATGTGGATACTCATATCCTGTCCCTTCCTTATTTGCTCACTCGTGTTAAATAACGTTTTAAGATACGAGGGCAAGGCGTTTTATGCCATGTTCGGTCTTTCTACAGGTGGTATAATCAACATTGTCGGAGACTACGTTTTAATAAATAAGCTTGGCATGGGAGTTTACGGTGCAGGTCTTTCAACTGCCGTTTCCCAGATGATAAGCTTTGTGCTTCTCTTTGTTTTGTATTATAAAAACTCTCAAAGTAGAATCGCGTTCAAGTATATTGCCAAGGAATTTGAAATATATAAGAACATTTTCAAAATGGGATTGCCGTCTCTTATCAGACAGGGACTTACCTCGGTTTCAAACGGCTTGCTCAACAATATGCTTGCTATTTACAACAACGATGCTGCAGTAGCTGCGATGAGCATAGTTCAAAAATACTCATCCTTCGTTATGTGTGTGGGACTTGGCATCGGACAGGGATATCAACCCTTTGCTGCCTACAACTATGAGCTTAAGGAGTATGACAGAGTTAAAAAGGGAACGAAATTCCTTCTTGCGTTCGGAACTGTTGCAGTCGGCGCAATAGCTACCTTGGGAGGATTGTTTGCTGTTCCGATATTAACTGCCTTTCCAAGAGAGGGTGCTGTTGGTGCTGCTGGTATTGTTGAAATCGGCACACCTGCTATGATATACGCGTCCATAGGACTTTGGTTCTTGCCAATGTCCGTTACCTGCAATATGCTTTATCAAAGCATAAGAAAGGCAACACTGGCATCAGTCGTTGCTATTATGCGCTCGGGCGCAGTGCTTATTCCCGTATTGTTTATCGTGCATGAGCTTGCAGGACTTGACGGACTTCTTATGGCACAGCCCATATCCGACGTGATAACGGGCATTATAACTCTTCCGTTCTTTATTATGTTCTTCAAAAAGACTCCCTCGACCGAGGAGGCAAGAAGAGCACAGACTCAGGAGCAAATATGAAAAAATTTAATTCAAAAAAAGTAAAGCAATATCTTCCCATCACGTTTATGGGCATATGCGTTGTTGCTTTTGCTATATTTGTTGCATTAAACGAGGATTTTAGCATTGCGGATTTTCTTGAGATGACAAGGGGAAATCCCATAATTACCTCCATTGCAGTAATTCTGGCATTCATAATCAAGGGATACGTTGTGTTTTTGCCATATGCAGTTATCGCAATATCGACAATGGCTCTTTTGCCGTTTCCCGAAGCGATTGCGACTGTTGTTGTGGGAACTATCGTCAATATTTCCGTTCCGTATTGGACGGGAAGACTTACTAAGGACGATTGGATTCAAAAGATCCTTGATAAATTCCCCAAGGTGCGTCCCTATTACGAAATGACGGATAATCTTTTCCTTTTAAGCTTTACTTTAAGAGCCTTGAATCTTTCAAATGAGGGACTCGGTCTCCTTTTCGGATCGGCAGGGCTTAGCTACATACCGTATCTTGTGAGCAGTCTCATAGCAATTGCACCCAGTGCGATAAGCTATGTGATTCTTGGCAAGGATATGGATTTTCTTGAGTCCATCAAGTCTCCCATCTTTTGGGCGGCTATCGGAGTTGATTGCATTATGGTTGCAGTAATGACGGTGTATTTCAAGATAAAAAAGAAAAAACAAGATGTGCTCAAAGGGAGCAATTCCAAATAAAGATTTATAAAAGCTCCCTAAAGGGAGCTTTTTGCGTAAAAAATTTTTTTATATATTTTTTGATTTTATTACACTTTTTGAAAAATTTGTTGACTTATATAGTAGAAGCAAATAAACGGAAAGGAAATTGACGATGAAACGATTAATTGTTGTTTTCTTGATATTAATAACGGTCGCAGGCATGGTTGGATGTGCCGCGGCACCTGATGCGTTTGAACCGGGAATTATGGGTTCTGCTCCAAACGGCGACAATGAATACACGTCGAATGCATATTTTGATTTTGTCTGGATGGAAGACGAGGGTGGATATTTCGTATATGAAAAGGATGAAAATTCCAACGTTGACGTAGTTATCCCCGACTCTTATGAGGGCAAGCCCGTTGTCGGAATCGGCAGACATGCTTTCGGTGCATATTCCAAGGTCAGAACGGTGGTCATTCCCGAAAGCATCAAGATAATAGATTCCCAGGCATTCAACTATTGTGACAATCTTGAAAGCGTGGTATTTACTAAGCTTTCCGGACTTGAAACGATCAAGGATTACGCGTTTTATAATTGTAAAACTATTGAGAGCATCACACTGCCTGCGAGTGTAGAAAATATTGGATACAGAGCATTTTCGACCTGTCCTGCACTCAAGCAGATAATGATTGATGAGGATAATCCTTACTATTCATCCTATGATGGAGTATTGTATACTAAGGATATGAAAACACTTATAGCCGTTCCTCCTGCAGCCGATAAAAATGATGACGCAGCAGAGGATTCTGTAAATGCCTTGTATATCTTAGAAGGTGTCGAGGTTATTGGCAAGGGTGCATTTGCCGATTGCAGCTATATCGAAAGGGTTGTAATTCCAAGCAGCGTTATTTCTATTGAAAAGGGCGCGTTTATGAATTGCACTGCATTAAAAGAGGTTATAATTGACGAAAACAGTGTGCTTGAAGCTATTGGTGAAGGCGCATTCAGAGATTGCTCTTTGCTCGAAAGAATGAATATTCCCGCATCAGTCAAGACCATTGAACGATATGCCTTCTACTGTGATAATTTGCTTGTTGAATTTAGCTTTAGTGGAAGCATTGAAGCCTGGGGCAATATCACAAAGGGTGAAAAATGGGACGTTAACACAGGAGAATATACAGTTTCCTGTACTGATGGAGCAGTTAACAAGAGCGAGTAATAAAACGGATTATAAGGAAAATTTATGGGTATATTTGATAGGATTCGTAGATCCTCCTCTGACGACGAGATAATTGAGCTTTATTGGAATCGTGACGAGAGAGCAATCAGTGAAACTGATATTAAATATCGAAGATACCTGTTCTCAATCGCATATAACATTCTCTATAGCAACGAGGACTGCGAGGAATGCTTGAACGACACGTATATGGGTGCGTGGGAGGCAATACCACCGCAAAAGCCACTCAATCTCAAGGCTTTTTTAACAACCATTGTGCGTAGGGTTGCCATCAATCGGTATAACGATGGCAAACGGCAAAAAAGAGTACCCTCAAATATGACCTCATCACTTGAGGACCTTGCATACGTATTGTCTGATATGGAAGAGGTAAACGATGACGAGGAGCGCTTGGGACAGATAATAAGCGGATATTTAAGAACTCTTTCGAAGAGGCAGAGATACATATTTATGAGCAGATATTATGCTGCTGAACCAATAGATAAGATAGCAGGAGACTTATCCATCAGCAAATCCATGGTGAATAAGGAAATCGCTCTTATTAAAAGCGGACTTAAAAAGGCTTTGGAAACGGAGGGGTATAAGGTATGAATTTGGACAAATTTAATAGTGCGATAGATCATATCGATTACGACCTCGTTGACGAGTTCGTCAGGGAACGCGATGCTATCGAAAGAAAAAAGGAAGCAAGAAGAACGCTTATAAGACTTGCACCGATTGCTGCGTGCTTTGTTATATTTATGAGTGTTGGTGCCTGGATGCTTGGCTACTCCGTTGCAGGTGGAGATGAATTTGATAAATCAAATCAAAATTCTGCAGGAGAGGTTCAGATGCTCTTTTCCAAGGAGGGAAAATTCGTATTCGAATATGAGGGCAAGCTATATCAGGCATACGTTACGCCTATGATGGATTCGGATGAGGCTGACGTAGTGGTTTCAGGCTCCGTATCGATACAAAACGTGGGCGAATGCATCACAAACGTTACCGTTACCGATGAGAATGGCAATGAAGCTACTATGGAGATTTATTCTGCCAAGAATAATTCATCCGGCTCAAGCATTCTTTTAAAGCTTAACGGTGGTTATTTTAATGCAGTATCCGATTGACGGATGGGGCATCGGCACAAGATAAACGTGCCTCATATATCTGGTAAAAATTATTTACATATCATTGGAGGAAAATTATGAAAAACACATTTAGAAAGCTCTTTGCACTTTTGCTTGCTTTGGCATTTATACTGACCGTAGTAGCTTGTGCTGATTCTACAGGAGGCTATATGAGTGCTCCCATGGACGATTTTTACTCGGGGTCAGCGTCAAACGAGGAGTATACTGAGATCGTAGAAAATCCCTTTGTAAATGCTCTTGAAACACCCGACAGTTACTTTTCAATCGACGTAAATACTGCATCATATCCCAATCTTCGTAATAAGATAAATAATGGCGGTGGTCGTATAGATAAGGATGCCGTGAGAATCGAAGAGATGCTCAACTATTTTACATATGACTATGAGCTTCCTACAAACGGTGACGTTTTGGCTCTTACCTCATCAGTTTTTGACACTCCGTATAACGAGAATACAAAGCTTATGACGATCGGTCTTGCAGCTCAGGAAATCAAGTTTGAAAGCATTCAGAACAATATCGTTCTTCTTATCGACGTAAGTGGTTCTATGAACAGCTCTGATAAGCTTCCGTTGCTTCAAGAGGCTTTCTCACTTCTTGTTGAATATCTTAATGATAACGATACAGTGTCCATCGTAACCTATGCAAGTGGAGTAAAAACAGTACTAAAGGGTGCTTATGGCTATGAAAAGCAAAAGATAGTTAATGCTATCAACTCACTTAGCGCAAGTGGTTCTACATCCGGCAGTGCAGGTATCCAGACTGCTTACAGCGTTGCTAAGGAATACTTTGTTGAGGGTGGCAATAATAGAGTCGTTCTTGCAACAGACGGTGATTTCAACGTTGGCGTTACAAGCATTTCTGCACTCGAAGCATTGATTGAAAAGGAAGCCAAGTCAGGCGTTTATTTCTCGGTTTTCGGATTTGGAACAGGTAATTTGAAGGCTGATATAATGGAATCTCTTGCTCTTCACGGAAACGGAGCTTGGGGTTATATCGACTCTATGCTCGAGGCTAAAAGACTTTTCGTTGATCAGCTTGGTGGAACGATCGTTACGGTTGCCAAGGACGTTAAGGCAGGCGTTACATTCAATCCCGAATACGTTGAATCATACAGACTTATCGGATATGAAAACAAGAGACTCACACAGGATGAATTCGAGGATTCCAACACAACTGCAGGCACGATCGGAAGTGGATACACTCTTACAGTAGTTTATGAAATCGTTTTGACCGACAAGGAATTTGTGGATGGTGAAAGCTTTGCCGAGGTAACTGTAAAATACAAGCCCACTGAAAACGTTGGCGGGGATGCCGAAACGGAAGAGGAATTGTCTCTTGCTATAGGTGTTGACAAATATCACGAAACCTTGACCAAGGATGATCAATTCATCGCTGCGGTAGTTGAATTCGGACTTGTATTAAGAGATTCTCAATACAAGGGAAACGGCTCTGCTTCTATGGTTCTTGCAAGACTTGCAAACTTTGATTTCAGTGATGATGAATTCAAGGAAGATTTTGTAAAGGTTGTTGAGAGATACATAAGAATTTACACAAAATAAACACATAAAATAAAGCAAAAAGCTCCCGAAAGGGAGCTTTTTACTTATATTATTTATCTGCGCTTGTACTTTGCTCATAGGCTGTGTCCTTTTGAAGCATGGACACGTCCTTTGTTGAAAAATATTCAAGGGGATCAACTGAAAGCCCTGCCACTGTCATTTCAAAGTGGAGGTGGGGTTCTTCTGCAATTTCCACCATTGCTGTAGCTCCAACGGTTGCAATCTGTTGACCTGCTCTGACCTTAGCACCCTCAATAATTCCTGTAGGAAGCTCGGAGGAAAGGTTCTTATAGATGGAAACTGAATCACCGCTATGCTTGATTGCGATGCACTGTCCCATTCTAACGTCATCCCAAATCTGAATAACCGTACCGTCTGCAACGGCATAAACGGGGGCTGCTTCGTTTGTGAGAATATCGATGCCAAGATGCACTCTATAGTCGTTCATGGTTTGTGAGAATACCTGAAGCTCACTATCGTGAACGGCAGAGAGCTTACCCGAAACGGGCAAGGCAAAGCTTGGAAGCTTGCTTCCAACGTTGCTTGAGGGGTCTTCTTGTTCAGTTATCTGGGGAGGCTTTGTTGTGGTCGTGATCTTTGGGGTTGTTACATTGGGTGTTTCTTGCTTTGTTCTATTTGTTGCGCTTACTGCCGCAATGATGAGAATCATAGAAAGCAGAATTGAGATCGCGGCAATATAAATTGCACGATTTTCCTTGAAATTTTTAACAATCTTGTCTTTATCAAACATAATAATTATCCTTTCTGAGCCTGATTTTGCTTTGATAGTAGTATTTTTACCTTTTATTTTGAGTTTATACAGAAATTTGTTAAAATGATTAAACTATGTTTGACAAAGAGATTAAAATTTGATATAATCAAGTGGACAAAGCTTGAAAGGTATGATTTTATGGATAAAATATTGGCTACCAAGGGAAAGCTCCTTGGAATAGATTTTGGTGATAAAAGAACAGGACTTGCAGTTTCCGATCCCTCCCGCATTCTCGCGTCAGGTATAGGATACATCTCTCCGGGTGGAATCGTTAAGGTTGCCGACAAGATAGCGGAGGTGTGTGCGGAGCAGAGAATAGTGGGCATCGTTTTGGGACTTCCCGTCAATATGGACGGCTCACAGGGCTTCAGAGCAGATAGAATAAAGGAGCTTGCCTCCTTGCTTAATGAGAGAATGCCAGACGTTCCCGTTGCATTTTTTGATGAAAGACTTTCCACAATGGCTGCAACACGCTTCTTGAATGAAACCAACACAAGAGGTTCAAAGAGAAAGGGAGTAGTTGACACACTTTCTGCTCAAATCATTCTTCAAAATGCTCTTGACAAGCTCAAATATATGAGCAACAACTAATCAAGAAAAAGCAAATAAAAAAACACCCCGTGAAATTCACGAGGTGTTTTATTTTTGTTAATTAAGTTTAACCTGATTAAGCTCCTGCAACAACGTAGAGTACCAAAACGCAGATTACAAGTACAACTGCGAGTACACATGTGATTGTAGCCAAGAGCTTATCCTTATCACTTGTCTTGCTATTGCCAAGGTAGGAATTAGAGTTACCGCCTGCGATTGCACCGGAAAGCTCTTTGCCCTTGCCGGACTGCATAAGTACGAGCGTTGTGAGAGCAATAGTAACAACAATGATAATAATACCCAAAGCGATTGTCATTTTATAATCCTCCAGTTAATATATAACGTTGTGGGGGATTAACCAAGCTTTGCCTGGTTAACCTTGATGCCGGGGCCCATTGTAGATGCGATTACGCAGCTCTTAATGTACTGACCCTTAGCAGCAGCGGGCTTCGCTTTGATAACTGCACCAACGAGAGTGTTGAAGTTCTCAGCAAGCTTTTCGGGACCGAAAGAAGCCTTACCAATGGGGCAGTGGATGATGTTTGTCTTATCAAGACGGTACTCGATCTTACCTGCCTTAGCTTCTGTAACAGCCTTAGCAACGTCGGGAGTAACTGTACCAGCCTTGGGGTTGGGCATAAGGCCCTTAGGACCAAGGATCTTACCAAGACGACCAACAACGCCCATCATGTCGGGAGAAGCGATAACAACGTCAAACTCGAACCAGTTTTCCTTTGTGATCTTTTCT
>JAZRFY010000035.1:0-20652 GCA_045643885.1 Eubacteriales bacterium
GCGTCGCCTTGCCAAGGCGAAGGTGGCGGGTTCGAGCCCCGTAATCCGCTCCATAAAAAAGCAGGACATCCAAAAGGATGTCCTGCTTTTTTTATCGCATCGACTATGCGGTGTGAGGACTCGAACGAGCAAAGCGAGTAGTGGGCAAACTTTCCGTCCTCGTGTACGAGGTAACGGCATAAGCCGTTAAGGAAATTTGCTATTTTGCCACTTGTGGCAAAATGTGTCGAGCCCCCACTGGTAATCTTCTTGTAACATTTTCAGCAATATTACAAAATAGTTAAAATAAAAGCGCATACCCTATTGACAATTTGAAATCTTTGTGATATAATTCATCTGCTAACTAAATATGGCGCCATGGCCAAGCGGTAAGGCAAAGGTCTGCAACACCTCTATCCCCGGTCCGATTCCGGGTGGCGCCTCCAAAATAAAAAGAGCACCCAAGTGGGTGCTCTTTTTGTTTTGTCGACACTCACCCTCATCGGACACGGCTCTGCGCATTTATGCGCAGAATCCGGTTCGCAAATTCGGCGAAAGGACGTTCCGTGCTCGCACGGGAACTCCTCGACGAATTTAGCTCGCAAAGCGAGCCTTCCGGGTGGCACCCAAGTGGGTGCTCTTTTTGTTTTGTCGACACTCACCCTCATCGGACTCGGCTCTGTGTGACTTTGTCGCACAGAATCCGGTTCGCAAATTTGTCGAAAGGACGTTCCGTGCTCACACGGGAACTCCTCGACAAATTTAGTTCACGAGCAAGGCGAGAGAACCTTCCGGGTGGCACCCAAGTGGGTGCTCTTTTTGTTTTGTCAACACTCACCCTCATCGGACTCGGCTCTGTGTGACTTTGTCGCACAGAATCCGGTTCGCATTTTTGACCGAAAGACGATTGCCGCTCGCGAGCAATCTCTTGGGCAAACATCACATCACTTTGTGCCAAAGGCGCAATACATTCACTATGGCGAAGCAATAACATCACTACGGCTTGCCGCAACATCACTCTTTACAAACGATCAAAATTATGCTATGATATAAGCGAAAGCAAGGTGAAATTATGACTGACCAAATTGTAAATGAAATCATCGAAAATGAAGAGAAAACAATTCTTCCGAAAGAAACGTATAAAATGAAATATCTCGAGCAGGACATCAAGGACGCTTATAAAACAGTCAAGCTCCCTAAAAGAATATATCTTGGTGTGGTAATTTATATCATTCTTGCGGGTGTCTTGTCAACCGTAACAGAAGGAGGATATGATTTGTCCATACTGTGGTTTTGGGGAATTGCTGCTGCGGTGATAGCTTTTTGCTACGTCGTGTCTGAAATCAGAGATAAAAAGTTAATAGACTTACACACAAAAAGAGCCATTGCATCCGATTATACCTTTGATGTTTATAATGACCGTTTCATTGCTACAGTTGTATACGAAGATAACACAATAGAATACGTTGTTCCCTATAACGAGCTGACAAGAGTAATAACAAAGGATAAATTTGTTTTGGTAATATACAAAAAGCGCATCTATATAATCAAAAAAGAGGGACTGCCACAAAATTCCCCTCTCTTGCATCTTGGATATATTAAAAAAATGCACTTTGACTCCAAAAAAGCACAGGGCAAGGAAAAAGGCATATCTCTTGTTTTGTTCATCCTTACATTGCTTTCCGTTCACTTGTCCATGTTCGTTTCGTTGGCAATTTCTGTTACCGGTGAGATGTTTGACGTGTTTTGGCTTGGTGCTCTTATAACCTCAATAATTCCTACTTTATCGATTTGCTATGGATATCATCTTAAAAAGAATGGCTATAGCAACTATAAAAAGAATACAATCGCGGGATTTTGCATCTTGGCTATCCTCTTTCTCTTCGGGGTGTCAACAGCCATGGCTTATTATGTAATGTGATATAAAAAAGGACACCCATCGGTGTCCTTTTATTATTGATCTTTCTATTTGAAAAGCTTCTTGAAATTTGTCCAAAATTCGGAAAATTGTTCAAAGAAATGTGAATAATCGGGCTTTGAAACGTTGAACACGTATTTAAAATCAACGCTCTCATCAAGCAAGAAGTATGCGACCACGATCGCTATTGAAATTACAGTGAAGAGTGCAACCTTGATTATAAGTGATTTCGTTGAAGTCTTTTCAATAAAGCATAGCTTTTTGTCAACGAGCTTGAGTCTTGTCAGTATAGGCAACGCAAAGGATAAAACCATGATTATGATCATCGCTTCAAGAGGGAACATAATAAGGTTTTTGGCAATTCGCACGCCATTTATTATTTGATAGGCATCGGCAGCCGCCTGTCCACCCTGAAGGAATTTGAGCCACTTCATAAAGATGGACGTCATAAGGATGTTGCACACAAGATTTACTGAAAATTTAGCCGTGAGTGCACTCGTTACAGAAATTTTTCTTCTCCAAAAGAAGAGGGCAAAGATAAATGAGCTTGTCATCTCAACGAGCGTGAAGGGAGGGAAAAACTGTCCCATCTGGCAAGTGACGACGAGTCCCAAGATATCACTTATCGCGCCCACCAAAAGCCCTAAAACAGGACCGTATATCATCGAGCCCAAGGAATTTACGTATCCGTCAAGTGAAAAGCCAAGCCCTGAGGCTATGTTTATCTTGAAAAATTTGACTGCCACGCGAAGTGCCACGATGAGTGCAGCAATCGTTATCATTCTCACGTCACCGAGCTGTCTTGAAGCCAAACGCCAATAATCTCTTGAAAAAAGCTTTGGATTTTGATTTATTTCGATACTTTGTTGCATAAAAATAGCCTCCTTCCCCGCGAAAATGCCGAAAAAGAGACTCCTTTGTCGATTGCAGCGGGATGCGGGCCTTGAACCGCTTGATCAATCGTCTGATCTCTTCGTCCGTCGGGCAACTCCCCGTCCCGACAGCACTGAACGCACAAGGTCCTACTCTGTTGAAGGTATTTTACCATAACGCACACAAAATTGCAATAGCATGAAAGAAAAAAATCAAAATTGCTTTTATTTGTCCTGAAAACCAAAAATAAACTTGACTTTTCCCTTCATATATAATATAATGCAATACAGTGAGTTCGTAACCATCCTCACTTAAAACAAAACTAAGGAAAGGACGGGAATTTTCCCGACAAATTCAAAATGAAGAAAAACAATCGAAAAAGAGTGTATTTCATCACTCTTTCCGCTATGATAGCGGCACTTTACGTGGTTTTAACCTTGCTGGTTGCCCCCTATGCCTTTGGAGACGTGCAGCTGAGAGTATCCGAGGCGCTTTGCGTTCTCGTTTTCTTTACTCCTGCAGCTATTCCGGGTCTTACGATAGGATGCTTTATCGTAAATCTTATTGCAAGTCCCTATCCACCCGATCTCATTCTTGGTACGCTCGCAACCCTTATCGGCATGGTGGGAGGCTACCTCTTGAGAAAAAATAAGTGGCTTGTTACCATTCCGACGGTGTTGGCAAACACAATTATCGTCCCCTTGATTATAATAATCGGCTCCACTCTCCCCGGTGCGAGAATGGCATTTGACCTCTACCCCACCTTGGCAATAGGAGTTTTTATAGGGGAGTTCTTATCGGCAACGGTTTTGGGAACAGGACTTTTGTTCCTCCTCAAAAAATACAATTTTAAATTCAAGTAAAGTAAAAAGCAAGCATCCACCCTTTTGGGTGGATGCTTTTGTCATTGTATATAAAGCTAAGGGATCATTATGCCTTGTCGATAAGGTCTATATAATCCTTTGCAAGCTTTGCCTTGTACATTTTGGGAGCAAACTCGATGATTCCTTCAAATGCTTCCCTTGCCTTTTCCATTTCGCCGAGCTTATAAAGTGACACTGCACGGTAGAAGCCAACGTTTATTCTTGTCAATTTGTGATTCTGAGCCTGGGGGTTGATTACCTTGATATCGATGTCGCAAACGTCTACAACGTATTCATAATCCTCGTCGGCAAAGGCGTCAAACTTATCAAAAACCGTAAAATTGTTAAAAGCAGGTGCAAACTGAGGATATTTTGTCTTGAGCGCCTCATATTCCTTCACGATTGCAGGGAGCTTGTCAAATTCACCGTTTTCAAAGTGGATGTAGCCCCTTCTGTAAAGCGCATTGCAAAGCTCAACGGGATTAACCTTTTTTTGGGATACTGCCGTTTCGATAAGCTCGAGTGCTTTTTCGTGATTTCCAAGACTCACCTCGCAAAGTACCTGGTGACGAAGTGAATTTTTGAGAGGACCAAGGCTTGTAACTTCCTTGAATTTTTCGGGATCGAGATCCTCGAAAATAACGGATTCGATCGTGCTTGCCTTGATTTTCTCCATCGGAATTCTAAGGCTCATGCCAAGCACCACGATTCCACCAAGTCCCAACACCCAGGAATACGTTGTTGCGAAAATAAGTGCCGCAACTGCCACCATATATGCGATCACGAGGAGAGCGATTCTTGCTCTGTATGCCGCCACTATTTGTTTTGCTGTTTTATTCTTCATTTTTGTGCTCCTTTTATCTTAAAAATTCTCTTAACCATTCTCTTATATCCTCAATTGTGTCAAGGCAGGGAGAATAGTATATAAATTTTCCCTCTCTTCGGGACGTGACAAGCTCTGCATCCTTTAAAACCGACAGATGCCGTGATATTGCAGGCGCGGAAATGTCAAACCGTTCCGATATTTCACTTGCGGTACGGTCGCATTTTTTAAGCATTCTCAGTATCTCTCGTCGCGTTGGATCGGAAAGAGCCAATAGCCTTTGTTGAATCATTTTATTACCCCTTTAAATGGGGCGCACCCAAAAGAATAAGGAGAAAAAGTGTGCGCCCCGTAACTAATAGTCACAATTATTGATAATAACATTTAACATTTAACTTAAATGTTAAATGTATTCTAACACAAATGGAAAGCTTTGTCAATAGACACGTGCAATTTTGTGGCAAAAATTTCGCAAAAAAAGCAAGAAAAATATCTAAAATAATCATTGACGGATTGATTTTTTTGTTGTATAATCATATCACTGAATAAAAACTTCAGTATATGATTTTACGCCGATGCTGTCGGCTTTTTAAGAGGAAATTATGATCAAATTCAAAAATTGGATGTATATGAATCTCGGCATCGTGTTGATTGCGTGTGCAACATACTTCTTCTTGGTGCCAAATAAATTTGTTACGGGTGGTATGACGGGTCTTTCAACAATATTAGGCTACGTTGTTCCCTCAATTTCAACCTCAACGTGGCTTATGTGCCTTAACATTTGTATGCTCGTTATCGGCTTTATCTTTCTTGGAAGATCCACGGGTATCTGGACGGTTTATTGCAGCCTTGGTTACTCATCCCTTATGCTTCTTTTTGAAAGATTGTTCCCTATGACCGACAAGACTCTCACGGACGAGCCCTTTTTGGAGCTTTGCGTTGGTATTACGATCTATGCGATAGGAACTGCAACCATCTTCTATGCGGGTGCGTCAAGTGGTGGCATGGATATCATGGCACTCATCATTCAGAAATATGCAAAGATAGACGTTGGCAGAGCGGTTTTGTTTGTTAATATGTTCATCGCGGGTGGTTCAATTCTCGTTTTCCAAAACATTAAGATCGGTATCCTCTCCCTTGTTGGACTTTTTGCGAACTCCTTCATCATCGATATCGTTATCGATAACTTTGATTCGTGCAAATACTTTATTGTTATTACTGAAAAGCCCGACCTTGTGTCCGAATATATAATGAATACACTTCATCACGGTGTTACTATTTCCGATGCTATCGGTGGATATACACAGATGAAGAAGGGCATGGTGCACACTGTTTGCCGTAGATATGAGGCGATCAAGCTTCGTGCAGCCATCAAAAAGATCGACGAAAATGCCTTCATCGTCGTTACAACAAGCTCCGAGATCATCGGCAAGGGCTTCAGAAGCGTATAATCAATATAATAATAAAAAACATCGGCAGAGTCACTGCCGATGTTTATTTTTATGCATTTTTAAGATTAATGACCTCAATATTTTGCTTTTTGGCATATTTTACGGTGTAATACGTGCCACCACCGAGCTTTTTGAGAAATGCAACGCAAATGTCGCTTCCGTCAACCATAGCACGATTGCGTTTTTGCATAACTCCGCTTGAATAATGCTCCTGAATCAAAACGTGACTGTCAGCGTGACGCAAAACGAGTGAGTAATATTCCCTTTCCCTTCTTGAAAAGAATTTATCCTGATTTTTGCAGGGGATAAAAAGATGGAGCTTTATGTGGGGATATCTGCTCTTCATTTTCAGCACGGCAAGGGCGGCAATCATATCAAATCCCCTTGCCCCGCCTGCGCGAAAATCGGTATATCCTTGATTTTCGATAAGGTCAACCAACACGCTATCAAGCTTTTTTGAAAGAGGAATAGACTCTGAGTAATTAATATCTCTGCTTCCTGTAAAGCAACAAATTTTTGCCATAATATCACCACCTTGCTTTAAAATAATCATAACATATAAGGAGCTAAAAGTCAATATTTTGATAATGCCTATGATATGACCAAATGAGAAAAATGAAAGATATTTTTTTATTGATTATTCGACAAGAATCCACGAAAATCCACAAGGATTTATGAATGAAATTGTGGAAAACTCGGTGGATAATGTGGAAAACCTAATAAAATAAGGGTTTTTTTGGCTTCTTGAACGATTGTTCCTGTGGAAAACTTTTTTTGTTCCGGAGTAAGTGAAAACCAAAAAAATTTATTGATTTTTTATGGACTATAGGATAATCCAAACAAAAAAATCAAATTTGTCCCCTTTAGAAACCTCCCAAGACTCCGTCAAGAATCAGCCCCTCGCGCTCCCTGATTTTTTCAAACATTCCCCTTGCTTTTTCGAGTCGACGGTAGATCGTTCTATCGTCGCAATATTGGTCGAGTGCCAAAGCAAGCACGCGTCTGCCAAGCTCGTGCTTGGTGAGTCGGTGAGTCTTGCCTTGAAAGTAAACGCGTTTTATCGCAATGAGCGTGTCAGTGTCACCTGAAAGCTCGAGCAAACGAAGTGTGTCAAATACTGCAAGCATATCGAGCTTGAGTCTATGCGAGGTGCAAAGCACGTCGATTTTTTTGTACACCTGTATGGGATTTGGCTCGTGATCACTAACCCCCAAACGCGCGTATCTTCTAAAAATTCTGACGATCTCATTTCTCTTTTCGTTTTGGTCCATTCTTCCCTCCTTAAACAGCCTTTATAAATGTCTTTTTACCAATTATAGAACAAATGTTCGTGTTTGTCAAGAGGGATTGCGTTTTTTATATAAAAAATTTCATTATTTTTTGTAAAACTACGCTTGATTGACGGGATTTTTTGAAAATAATCTCCTGGTTTTCTTTGCCCGAGTGCGACTTGTTCGACAATGCAAGCTCGCAAGCTGTTAAAAGATCGTCCGGATGCTTGAAGACCTCTTCATCTTTGTGGATGATAAGGTCAAACTCCCTTGACAGCGCGGTCATTTTGGGATCTTTTGATATGCACACAAGGGGAACGCCTTTTTCAAGGGTAAAAAATGCGCCGTGGTATCTTTGGCAAATGCACAGCTTGGCAGCTTTAAGCTCATTTTCAAGCTCGCGCGGGGAAAATGCAGCTTGTATTTTGATGATTTTCCCTTTGCTTTGGGGAGCACGCTCGCATTTTTTGACAAGTGCCGTTTCGGTTTTGTCACCTTTTAGAAACTCTCCCTTGATTTTTCCTTCTTGGCAGAATTCCTTCTCGATCTCTCTTGCAATCGGCAAGTCCTCTTTGCTGATGATGGCAATGACGGGCGCGAGTGAGCATTGCTCTGCCACCGTCTTTAGTGCCCTTGCAACGTCTTTTGGGGTGATTTTGGCCAGTTCAAGTGCCCTGGTGGACGGAATAAACACAAATTTATCTTCGCAAATCAACCAACGGTTGATGTTTGCGTCAAAATCGGAGTGGTTTTCTATTTGCTTTGATGCAAAATGCGTCCACGCAGGATCGTTTAACAGTCGTATTTTTCTTTTTGGCAAAAGCCTTTCAAGATATTTTCTTGAGGATTCGTCCCGAACCGTGATGATATCGAAGGTGTTCGTGGCGCTTGCAAGCAAGAAATCAAGTATCATTCTCTTTATTTTGCCACCGTTGATAGGTCCTATCCCGTTGGAAAGCATAACCTTGCTTTGGCAAAGAAGGCTTGCAAGAAAAATCACGCTCAAATAAAAGATAAAGGAGGCATCCGAGGTCGCGTTTTGTAAGAGAGAGCCTCCCCCGAAAATGAAAACGTCCGCCCCCGATAGTGCCTTGATTATGGCTTTGGGACTGTGTGTTTTGATGATGTTTACTCTTAAATTCCTCTCTTTCGGATTGGCTTTTTTTATTGCCTTAAGAATTTGAGAAAGTATCATCTCGTCACCGAGATTCCCTCTTCCAAAATAGCCACATATTGCGATTTTTCGACTCTTTTTTGTGTCGTTTGCACTCAAAAAGTGCGCGTTTTGATGCCTTTTGAGTATTCTTTTGTAAAAAATCAAGGTGTTTTGTGCCATTTTGTCGGCACTGAAAAATTTTTCGACCACCGTTTTTGAAAACCTTGAGTGCCTTTGCCACTCGATATCATCAAAATCGAGTGCGCTACAAATTTCGCAAAGCAGTGCCTTGATTGAGGGTGTGCAATCACATCCTCTGCAAGTGAGGTTAGTCTTTATTGCGGCACTCAAATTTTTCCCCTCAAGCAAGCCGAGATATCCCTCGTCACCAAGTAAAATTGTGGGCGCACCGACCTTCATTCCCTCAAGTGCCGCCCTTGAAACACCAACAAAAAGCGTGCTTTCATCGACAAATGACGCAGGGGTTTCCACTCCTCCGGGTGTGAAAATAATCCTTTTTCCAAAGGACTTATTTATGCTCTCAGCCATCCTTGATATCGCACAAGATTCACTTCCACCACCGATAAGATATATTTTGATTTCGGGATACCTTGAATGCAAGTCGGGTGCTATCGACAAAAGCATTTTTGCCCCCAGGGAGCAGTCCTTGTCGAGACGGCTGACAAATACAATTTTTCGTTTCGTGCTTGTTTCCTCCCTTAAAAAGCTCTTGACAAAATTGAGCTTGTTATTGTATAATCTATATGTAGGAAAACGAAAATTTTATAAAAGAAAGGGACACTATAATGAAGAAAACAGTTAGAATTTTACTTCTTGCTTTGGCACTCTCCTTGATGCTTGTGATTTTGACGGGCTGTGAGGCTTTTGTTTATAGTATGGCAGATAATGTGAACAAGGCAAGATGCGAACTGTTCGGTCACACCATGGTGGTTGAGGGATATAAGCCTGCAACCTGCATAGAACAGGGTGAAACCGGAACAAAGACCTGCGAGGTTTGTGGATATCATGATGATATCAGCCTTCCCATTGCAATTATTGAACACGATATGATGGACGCGACTTGCGAAGCACCCAGCACATGCTCTATGTGTGGCTTGACTGAGGGTGAGGCGCTTGGACATACACTTGCAGACGTTGAGGGACTTGCTCCCACGTGCTTTGAAGATGGATATACAGCTTATAAGGTATGCGAATGTGGGCACACAGAGGGTAAAGAGGAGCTTCCTGCTGCTCATCAGTGGTCCGAAGAGGATGCAAACGGAACAAAGAATTGCCCTGCTTGTAATCTCTTTATTGTAAAGAACAATGCAGGCCTTGCTTCTGCGATCAAAAATGCAGGTGACGGAGCAACTATTCGTCTTTTGGCAGGTGAATACGGCAACATAAGCCTTACTGATCCTTCAAATTATAAGGCAAAGGATCTCACACTTGAGGGCGAGGACGGCGTGATCATTTCAGGACTTAATTTCAACAACTGGAATCCAGTTGAGCTTTCATTCAAGATAGAGGGACTTACTATCAGAAATATCACCTTTGATACAAACGGAATCGGTCTTGGCACAACATCTATGAGTGACGTTGTGATTGAGGGATGTACATTTATCAATGATGCTTGCATTCTTCAGGGCGACAAGAACGAAAAGCTCACAAATCTTACAGTAAAGGACTGCACATTTGAGGGCGACAAGAACGGCACAAAGACTGCTATCATGCTTGAAAATTCTGAAAACGTTACAGTTACAGGCTGTGAATTCAAAAACATTGACTTTAACGTTCTTCAGGCAAACGTGATTTGCGGTACAGTATTGATTGACCAAAACGCGATTGATGGTACAGGTGACAGAGTATTTCGTTTTGTGACTGTGAATGCGGAAATTACAATTTCCAATAACACAATCGTTTCTGATGGTGACGACAACGGCGAGCTTGCAAAGGCAACAAGTGCTTGTGAAATCACACTTGAAGGAAACACATGGAACGGTCTTAGTGACTCGGAAGTAGCCGACAAGCTTATAAACATTACTGCAAAATAAAATGAAAAATCCAAGAGCGCCGAGCTTCGGCGCTCTTTTTTTGCCGGATTTGTTTCTTGCTTTTTTTGTTCCCTTTTTGTGGCATTTTGCGTATATTTGGGTATCTTGAGATTTTCGTTAAATGTTATTGGACAGCACATGCATATTCCCTGTTAAACTCCGTTTCTGATGACGGTGATAAGTCTGGGCTTGATTATGGAATTTTCTTTTATGTGGCTTTTGATATCCTCGCAAACGGCAATCGTGCCGTCACCCCAAACGGTGAGGAGTTTTATAATATTGCTCATCGACAGCTTGGCGTGAGCACTCACGACGAGAGGGATGCTTTCGTGCCGACATATAAAATAAGCTAAAAAAGCCGTTTTTCTTGTGTGAGCGTGGACGATATCCGGTCGCAATTTTCGTACTGCGCGATAGAGTGCCCTTTGTGCTATCAACACATCGAGAAACGGAGGGGTGTTTTTGTCAATTTTTGAGTCGAAGGATGGCAAAAGTATGTGATTTTCTTTGTTTTTTATCATCCTTTTTGCAATTTCTCCACCCGAGCTTCCGACGACGACCACACACCCCATCTCACTAAGCTTTCTTTGAAGAAGCTCGATATGAGTTTCTACCCCGCCAAGGCCCAGTGAGTCTGCAAGCATAAGTATCTTCATAATATCCTCCAAGAAAACGCATTAAAGATAAAACGGCGAGCAAGCTCGCCGTTTTTGGTGCTCATCTTGCTCCTCTGTCGATGATGACGTCATCCTCTGTTTCCCTGAACAAAAGAGAGATGCACCAGATACCACCAAGCGCAACGAGTGTGTAGATGATGCGTGCTGCAAGAGTTGCAGCTCCACCACATATCCAGGCAACTGTGTCGAATTGGAAAAGACCGATGCCTCCCCAATTCAAAGCACCTGCAATAGCAAGAACGAGCGCGATCTTGTCAATAATCATGTTAAGACCTCCAATTTAAATATATCAATATATTTATTCAAGGCAGAAATTTCTGCTTGTGTTTAATATTGCTCAAATGCCTTGATTTTATTCATTTGCACATGTTTTTTCTTTCGTTTTTCTATAACTTATTGACAAGCATTGTGTGAATTTGATATAATTAAATATCTATATACATATAATAAGATCATATATTATCTTTTGGAGGATATATCATGGCTATTAAAAACGAATATATCTTAAATCTTCTTAAAGAGGTTGAAGAAAGAAATAGGGGTGAGGTGGAATTTCACCAGGCGGTAAGAGAGGTGCTTGAAAGCATTGAGCCCGTTATCGACGCCCATCCCGAATACATAGAAAGTGGAGTGCTTGACATGATCGTCGAGCCTGAAAGAATAATAAAATTCCGTGTTCCGTGGATCGACGACAACGGAAACGTGCAGGTAAACCGCGGTTTTAGAATTCAGTTTAACAGCGCGATAGGTCCTTACAAGGGCGGAATCCGTTTCCATCCCTCCGTAAACGAGAGTATTATCAAATTCCTCGGCTTTGAGCAGACCTTTAAGAATTCCTTGACAGGTCTTCCCATCGGCGGTGGAAAGGGTGGATCTGACTTTGATCCGAAGGGCAAGAGCAATAACGAAATCATGAGATTTTGTCAAAGCTTTATGACTGAGCTTTCAAAGTACATTGGTGCAGACACTGACGTTCCTGCGGGTGATATCGGTGTTTCAGCAAGAGAAATCGGCTATATGTTCGGTCAATACAAAAGATTGCGCGATGAATACACTGGTGTTCTCACAGGAAAGGGACTTACCTACGGTGGCAGCCTTGCAAGAAAAGAGGCAACCGGCTTTGGTCTTTGCTATTTTACTGACGAGATGCTTTCGGCAAACGGCAAATCCTTTAAGGATGCACGCGTTATCATCTCGGGATCGGGCAACGTGGCAATCTATGCTGCGCAAAAGGCTATGGAGCTTGGAGCGACTGTTATTGCGATGAGTGATTCAAATGGTTACGTTGTTGATGAGGACGGAATCGACCTTGATCTTATCAAGGAAATCAAGGAAGTAAGACGCGAAAGAATCAGTGAATACGCCTCCGAGCGCGACAACGCCATCTATCGTGTCGGCTGCAAGAATATCTGGAGCGTTCCTTGTGATATCGCACTTCCCTGCGCTACACAAAACGAGCTTGACCTTGACGGTGCAAGGGCTCTTGTGGAAAACGGATGCTATGCCGTGGCAGAGGGCGCAAATATGCCCTCAACTCCCGACGCAGTTGCGTATTTTAAGAAAAACGGTGTGCTTTTTGCTCCCGCTAAGGCAGCCAATGCAGGTGGAGTGGCAACGAGTGCTCTTGAGATGAGTCAGAACTCTATGAGATATTCATGGAGCTTTGAGGAGGTCGATTCAAAGCTTCATTCTATCATGGTAAACATCTATAAAAACTGTTCTTTGGCAGCTTCTGAATACGGATGCGAGGGTGACCTTGTTGCAGGTGCTAATATAGCGGGATTCTTGAAGGTTGCCGAGGCTATGAAGGCTCAAGGAGTGGTGTGATGCCTAATAAAAATGCTTCCAATATTCACAGTGGGCATAGAAAAAGAATAAAAAAGAGGTATAGAGAGGAAGGCGGAGAGGGATTTAACGATCACGAGCTTTTGGAGCTGCTGTTATTCTACTCCATTCCTCGAAAGAACACCAATGAGGTGGCACACGAGCTTTATGAAAGATTTGGTTCGATAAGCAGGATCGCAAGTGCCGACATGAACGAGCTTAAGCTCGTTGACGGAGTTGGTGACAACACGACGGTTTTATTAAATCTCGTTATGTCCTTTGCAAAAAGGATCGCAAGTGAAGGAAAGGTCGAAAGTAAAAGGCTCGACACACTCAAGAAGCTTGTTGAATATGCAAACTCCTTTGTTTTTGGTGCAACCGGAGAGCATGTTTATCTTATTTTGATGGATAGCTCCTTGAGAATCATCGATACAAGACTTATTGCTTCCGGAGCCGTTGACGAGGCGCGTCCTATTATTAAAAAAGTGCTCGAGTTTGCTATTTTGAAAAGAGCTAGCGCTGTGGCTCTTGCACACAACCATCCAAACGGTGGAGTTGAGGCATCAAGTGCTGACGTTGAGTTTACCACCTTGCTGAACAGAGAGCTTGACGTTGTCGGAATCAGATTTGTCGAGCATGTCATAGTCGACGGAAAATCGTACAATCCCATTGTTGCCCACATAAACGGGGAGGACTATGATGAAAATATGAGCTTTGCTCTTGATGATCCAAGGGCAAACGGATAATTTTAATACAATAAAGGCTTTTTGCCGAAAGGATACATAAAATGAAAGAAGTTTTACTCTGTAAATACGGTGAGATAGTGCTTAAGGGTGCTAATCGCGCGTATTTTGAGGATATGCTCTGCAAGGAGCTTAGAAAAAGAGCAAAAAAATGCGGTGAGTTTGATATTTCCCGTGCGCAAAGCACAGTTTATATAGAACCACTCGATGAATTTTGCGATATGGATGCTATGCTTTGCGAGGCGCAGAAGGTGTTTGGTATCGTTGCCATCGCGCGTGCCTACGTTTGCGAAAAATCTCTTGAATCCATCTCCGAGGTGGCAAGAGAATATATTGCTCCCGAAATAAAGAAATACAGAACCTTTAAGGTAGAGGCAAAGAGAAGCGACAAGCGCTTCCCTCTTGACTCCATGGATCTTTCACGTGAGATCGGAGGAGTTTTGCTCTCTGTAAATCCTCGCGTAAAGGTTGACGTAAGAGAGCCCGAGGTGATTGTTAAGGTTGAGGTGCGCGAAAGAGCCGCCTATATCTATGCAGGACACCACAAGGGTGCAGGTGGTATGCCCGTTGGCACCAACGGAAAGGGACTTTTGCTCCTTTCGGGTGGCATTGACTCCCCTGTTGCAGGCTATATGATGGCGAAGCGTGGCGTAAGACTTGAGGCAGTGCATTTCGAGTCCTTTCCCTACACAAGTGAACGCGCTCTTCAAAAGGTTCTCGACCTTGCAAAGATCGTTTCTGACTATTCCGGTGATATCTACGTACATATCATCTCCCTGACGCACATCCAGGAGGAGCTTGTTAAGCATTGTAATGAGGAATATTTCACACTCTTGCTTCGCAGATACATGGTTGCTCTCTCCAATAAGGTAGCAGAAAAATATGACTGTGGTGCTCTCATCACGGGTGAAAGTGTTGGTCAGGTTGCAAGCCAGACGATGCAGGCTATCGGTGTTACCGATGCGGTTGCAAATATCCCTGTTTTCCGTCCCTGCATTGGTATGGACAAGGAAGAAATCGTGCAGATATCAAGAAAAATCGGAACTTTTGCAACGTCCATACTTCCTTATGAGGATTGCTGCACTGTGTTTACTCCTAAGCACCCCAAAACAAAGCCCGAGCTTGAAAAGGTAGTTGCTGAGGAAAATAAGCTTCCCTTTGACGATCTTGTCGAAGAGGCGTTTGCAACAATGAAGACCGTTAAGGTCTCGATTGACTGATTTTTCGAGGAAAATAAAATGATTCCCGAAAAACTTACGGTGAATGGCATCGAATATCGCATACTGTTGCTGCTTGGCAAGGGCAAGGGAGGATATTCGTATCTTGCTGAGAAAAACGGTGAAAAATTCGTGTTGAAGCAGATACACCACGAGCCGTGTGATTACTATACGTTTGGAAATAAAATTGAAAGTGAGCTTCGCGATTATAAAAGATTGACGGAAATCGGCATAAAAATGCCAAGAATGATTGACGTCGACGTTGAAAACGAACGAATTTTGAAGGAATTTGTTGACGGAGATACTATTTTTGATATTGTAGCTCGCAACGAGATGAAGGAATCCTATATTTCGCAAGTGAAGGAAATGTGTGCCCTTCTCTACCCTGCAGGACTTAATATCGATTATTATCCGACAAATTTCATTCCACAAAATGGCGTTCTCTACTATATTGACTATGAATGTAATGAATACAGCGACAAGTGGAATTTTGAAAATTGGGGCTCACAATATTGGAAAAAGATGGAAGAATAAAAATGGAAAGAATATCTTTTTTGACAAAGCTTGATAAAGCAATCAAGGAAAATCTTAAGATCGAGTTGACTGAAAGGCAAAAAGAACAAATGTTCTTGTTGGCGGAAAGGCTCGTTGCAGTAAATCAAGTGATGAATTTAACGGCAATAACTGACGAAGATGGAATAATTTTGCGTCATTTGGTCGATTCTTTGCTTATTTCCGAATATTTTGAGGAAAATTCAAGCATAATCGACGTTGGATGCGGTGCGGGCTTCCCCTCCCTGCCTCTTGCAGTCGCAAGACCTGACCTTAAGATCTGCTCACTTGACTCCACTGAAAAACGAATCAGATACGTTGATGAGACTGCGAAAATTTTGGGACTTGAAAATGTGTGTGCAGTGGCTGCAAGAGCCGAGGATTTTGCAAAGCTCCCTGAGCATCGAGAAAAATACGATTACGCGACGGCAAGAGCAGTAGCTTCCCTTCCAATGCTTTGCGAACTCACCATACCTTTTGTCAAGGTTGGCGGCACACTCGTGGCAATGAAATCCAAGGGAGCACATGAGGAGTTTGAGGCTTCAAGAAGTGCTATCAGACAGCTTGCAGGAATTAACTCTTTGAACGGAACAAAATTATATGAATGCTCTCTTATGGGAGAAATAAACGGCGAATCGATAAATGAGAACCGTACGGTTGTTGTGATGAAGAAATTATCATCCACTCCGAAAACGTTCCCAAGAAAGTTTGCGCAAATAAAAAAATCACCGCTTTGATAAAGCGGTGATTTTTTTGCTATTTTATCCCGACTGTTTTTGTATAACCTTTTGATTCGATTTTGCTACTATTTTGGGTGATTTTCTTTAATTTGATGATGTTTTGTATTATAATGGTTTATAATGGTGCTAAAGATGTGATTTTTGAGAATGTTATATCTAAATGAGTGATTTGTGTGCGATTTGATGCCTTACTGTGCATCGGGGTTTGTGGGTGAAGTTGAATGCGAGATGAATCAAAGTTGAATGTCTGAGTTTTGCCGCGTGAGTGATAGTTGGTACATTTGCTATTTGGTGTCTTGTTTGGTTGAAAATATTTCATGCGAAACAAAAAGATTCTGTATGCGAAATATAAGGTGGTTTTGAAAATGTTTCACGTGAAACAATGCCGACAAATTGCGACATAAATGTTTCACGTGAAACAAAAAGCTTCAACTATCAACAAATTATACTCAAAACTGACAAAATGTTTCACGTGAAACAAAAAATCCCTTTAAAAATATTAAAAAATCCATCAATATCTATTGCAATTTTTATATGGTTGTGATATAATGATAAATGTCTAAAAGTAGGCTCAAAAACGGCGTTTTTGAGCTAAAAATATGCAAATTTATACTAAAATACATAGACGGAGGCATAAAAATGGCAAAAATTATTGCTTTCGCCAACCAAAAAGGTGGCGTTGGAAAAACCACTTCCGCCGTGAACGTTGCTGCATCCCTTGGTTTGCTCGATAAAAAGACACTTATTATCGACCTTGACCCCCAGGGAAATGCTACAAGTGGCGTAGGAATCCCCAAAAGATCCCTTAAAGGCACGGTTAAAGAGGTTTTGACGGGTGAAGCTGATATAAAATCAGTGGTTTTGCCCACAAATTACAAAAATCTTTCAATTATCCCCACAAATGTGTCACTTTCGGGTGCTGAATTCGATCTTTACAACGATGAAGGCAGTGAATATAACCTAAAAGATTCACTCAAGGGCATTGCAGATGACTTTGATTACATTATTATCGACTGTCCTCCCTCCTTGGGCATGCTTACAGTTAATGCTTTTGTGGCAAGTGATGGCATTTTGGTGCCTATGCAGGCTGAATTTTATGCAGTTGAAGGTCTTTCTCAGCTTATAACCACTACAAAACGCGTTAAAAAGCTCTATAATGAGAATCTCAACATCGTTGGTATCCTTATCACCATGTACAACAAGCGTCTTTTGCTCTCAATGCAGGTAATGGACGAGCTTCAGAAGTACTATCCTGATAAGCTTTTCAACACTACTATTTCAAGAAACGTTAAGCTTTCTGAAGCTCCCGGCTTTGGCAAGCCCGTTTATTATCACGACAAGCACTCCAAGGGCTCAAGTGAATATCTTGAGGTAGCTAAAGAATTGATCTCCAGAATCTGATTTTTTGGGGTTAAATCCTCGTTTTTGAGCGAAAATCTATAAAATTACATAAAAAATAGCCTAAATTGGCAAGAAAGGAACTAAAATGGCAAAGGCAAGAGGACTTGGAAAGAGCATTTTTGACACCTTCGATGATAATCTCATTGAAACAAAAAAAGGTGCCGGTGAAATGCTCAAGATTTCTTCAGTAGAACCCCGTCGCGATCAGCCCAGAAAGACCTTTGAGCGTGAAGCTTTGGAGGCACTTGCTGAAAGTGTGCAAAAATACGGTGTTTTGCAACCAATTATAGTTAGACCCAATCAACTTATTGATGATACTTATGAAATAATCGCAGGTGAACGTCGTTGGAGAGCTGCAAAGCTTGCAGGACTTGATGAAATTCCTGCAGTTATCCTTGATGGTGACGATCTTAAGATCGCTCAGGTTGCAATTATTGAGAATATTCAGCGTGAGGATCTTAATCCTGTTGAAGAAGCACTTGCATACCAGGGACTTATGGACCGATTCGATCTTACCCAGGATCAGGTTTCAAAGCAGGTTGGCAAGAGCCGTTCTGCAATTGCGAACCTTCTTCGTTTGCTCGATCTTCCCGAATCCGTTATCGAGATGCTTAAGAATGACGAGATCTCTGCAGGTCATGCAAGAGCACTCTTAGGTCTTAACTCTGATGATGATATGGTAGCACTTGCTCAGAAGATAGTGGAGAAGGAGCTTAGCGTTCGCGAAGTTGAGAATGCCGTTAAGAAGCTCAACTCAATTCCTGAGCAGAAGGAGATTGAGGATGCTGACGCAGTTAACGAAACTGTTATGACTCGTATCCACCTTCGCGAGCTTGAGAAGAGAAGCCGCGAAACTCTCGGTCGCAAGGTCAAGATCACAAACACTCCCAAGAAGAGAGTCGTTGAGATCGCATTCGATTCCGACGAAGACCTTGAAACACTTCTTTCAAGAGTTTGCGGTGCTGAAATCTTTGATAACATCTAAGGAAAACGAACAAATGTTCGTGTTTATAGTTGTGAAATCGTAGGATTTTGACCGTTTTTATAAGATAACCCATAAAATGAATTAATTAAGGAGAAATATCATGCTTGACATTAAATATATCAAAGAGTGTCCCGACGAAGTCATTGCTCGTCTTGCAATGAAGGGTAAGGACGCAAAAGAGGAAATTCAGCAGATCCTTGATCTCGATGCAAAGAGAAGATCTCTTATTTCCGAAACTGAAGCTCTCAAGGCAGAGCAAAACAGAGTTAACAAGCTCATCCCTCAGTACAAGAAGGAGGGCAAGGACGTAAATGCAATTTTTGCTGAAATGAAGCAGCTTGGCGCTCGTTCCAAGGAGATCGACGCTGAGCTTAAGGAGGTTGACGTTCAGCTCCAGGGCGTGCTTCTCGGTCTTCCCAACCTTCCTGACCGTGACCTTAAGCCCGGTGGAAAAGAGAACAACGAGCCCATTCGTTATTTCGGTGAGCCTCACAAGTTCGATTTCGAGCCAAAGAACCACGTTGATCTTTGCACAGACCTTGGTCTTATCGACTACGAAAGAGGTACAAAGCTCTCCGGTAGCGGGTTCTGGATCTATCGCGGAATGGGTGCTCGTCTTGAATGGGCGCTCCTCAACTACTTTATCGATACTCACTGGGCTGACGGCTATGAGCTTATTTTGCCCCCTCATATGCTCGAATACGAATGCGGTGTAACTGCAGGTCAGTCCCCCAAATTCGCTGACGAAGTATTTAAGATTGCAAATCCCGTTGACGATCGTTCAAGATATATGCTTCCTACAGCTGAAGCGGCTCTTGCATCTCTCTACAGAAATGAAATTTTGACAGAAGCAGACCTTCCCAAGAAGCTCTTCTCATACACACCTTGCTTTAGACGCGAAGCGGGCTCTTACCGTTCCGACGAAAGAGGTATGGTTCGTGGACACCAGTTCAACAAGGTTGAAATGTTCCAGTTCACACTCCCCGAAAAGAGTGACGAGGCGTTTGATGAACTTGTTCAGAAAGCAGAAGCACTCGTTGCAGGTCTTGGTTTCCATTTTAGAACAGTTAAGCTCGCAGCTGAGGACTGCTCCGCATCCATGGCAAGAACTTACGATATCGAAATCAACATTCCTTCAATGAACGGTTATAAGGAAGTTTCTTCCGTATCTAACGCTCGTGATTACCAGGCGCGCCGCGGTATGATGCGTGTTCGCCGTGCAGATGGCAAGGTTGAATTCATGCACACACTCAACGGCTCAGGTCTTGCTACAAGCCGTGTTCTTCCTGCACTTGTTGAGCAGAATCAGCTCGCAGACGGAAGCGTTGTAGTACCCGAAGTTCTTCGCAAGTACGTTGGTACTGATTTGATCAAGAAGTAAACGGCTTATATCTTTGTTCGCACACACTTTCTGCTATTAAAAGGTTTTTATCCAACTTTTTTTCAAAAAGTTGGCGCGGTGTGGAGCGCGCAGCTCCATGACACAGCGTTTCTTTTGTTAGCTTTTCTTTGCGCTTCTCGTGTCAAAGAAAAGCGGCTCAAGAATTTTGGTGTCAAAAGTCATTTATCGCTTTTTCTTTGATAAAAAAGCCTCAAAGAAAAAGCTTTGCAAAAAGAAAAAGGCGTTTTTGCGCTCGCGCCGCGCCGGCGTCCGCTTTTGAAAAAGCGGAGCAAAACGCTCGCATTGGTTTATGCGAACAAAAGCTTCAGTGGAGTAAAAAAATGAACGAAAACAGAGGAAAATTTATCGTGTTCGAGGGCATTGACGGGTCAGGAAAGACCACCCAGATAAACAAGCTCTGCGAATATTTAGAATCAAAGGGAAGAAAGGTTTACGTTACGAGCGAGCCGACGATTTCTCTTACGGGCGGTATGCTCCGCGATGCGCTATCCGGTGTAAGCAAGAGAACGTCCTGCGAGATGGCTGCAATGTTCGTACTTGACCGAATCTTCCACAACGTAAATCAAAAATGGGGCATTGACAAAATGCTTGAAGAGGGATATGTAGTCCTTTGCGACAGATATTATTATTCATCCCTCGCATACCAGGGAAGTGAAACTGATTTTGAGTGGGTTAAGAGCATGAATCTCAACTGTCCCGAAATCAGAACGCCCGACGCGTGCA
>JAZRFY010000036.1:0-17018 GCA_045643885.1 Eubacteriales bacterium
TATCTTCGATGGCGCTGATTGGTTCCACTTCACAGGCATTACTCCCGCACTTGGCGCAAACCTTGTTGAAATCTGCAAGGAAGCTTGTAAGGCAGCTAAGGCTCGCGGCATCAAGATTTCTTGCGACCTTAACTACCGCGGTAAGCTTTGGACAAGAGATCAGGCAAGAGCTGCTATGACAGAGCTTTGCCAGTACGTTGACGTTTGCATCTCTAACGAAGAGGACGCAAAGGACGTATTCGGAATCGAGGCTGAAGCTACAGACATCTACGGCGGTAAGCTTAACCACGAGGGCTATAAGTCTGTTGCAAAGCAGCTTGCTGATAAGTTTAACTTTGAGTACGTTGCTATCACTCTCCGTGAGAGCCATTCTGCATTCGATAACGGTTGGTCCGCTATGCTCTATAACGTAGCAAATGACGAGTACTGCTTCTCCAAGAAGTATGACCTCCACATCATCGACCGTGTTGGTGGCGGTGACTCCTTCGGCGGCGGTCTTATTTACTCACTCCTTTCCGGCAAGGACACACAGGCAGCTGTTGAATTTGCAGTTGCAGCATCTGCTCTTAAGCACTCCATCGAGGGCGACTATAATATGGTTACTCTTGCTGAAGTTGAAAAGCTTGCAGGTGGCGATGGCTCCGGTCGTATCCAGAGATAATTTTCATTATTATATAAGGGAACTCGTTTGAGTTCCCTTTTTCTTTGCCCAAAAACTTTATTTTTTCGTTTATGTCGGTATTGACAATTATTTAACAATATGGTATAATCTCCCTCGGTGTAAAAAACATATATAAATTGGAGGAATCTTAAAATGAGATTAGAAAACAAAGTTGTAGTTGTAACAGGTGCATCCAGCGGTGTTGGTAGAGAAATCGCTCTCCGCTTCGCTAAAGAAGGTGCAAAGGTTGTTGCAGTAGCAAGAAGAGCAGAGCGCCTTGCAGCTCTTGAAGAACAGAGCAAGGAATTTGCAGGTGAAATCGTTGCATACGCAGGTGACATTTCTCTTGAAGAGACAAACGAAAAGATGATCGACTTTGCAATCGAAAAGTTCGGTAAATTTGACGTACTTGTAAACAATGCAGGTCTTATGGATAACTTTGCACCCGCTGAAAACCTTGATACAGAACTCCTTGAGCGTCTTATGAAGGTTGACGTTTACGGTCCTGCTTGGGCTACACGTAAGGCAGTTAGAGTGTTTATGGAAAACGAAAACGGTGGTAATATCGTTAACGTTGCTTCTATCGCAGGTATCTGTGGTGGTAAAAGCGGATGCGCTTACACAATGGCTAAGCACGCTGTTATCGGTCTTACAAAGAACACAGCGTTCAACTATAGACTCAACAAGATCCGTTGCAATGCTATCTGTCCCGCAGGTATCAATACAGAGATGACAGACCCCGCAATGTTTGCAACTGCCGACCAGAAGGGCTTGCAGTCCGCAATGCTCTCTATGCACTTTGGAACAAGAAGCGCAGAAGCATTTGAAATCGCAGATGTTGCTCTCTTCCTTGCAAGCGATGAGGCAGCAGTTGTTAACGGTGCAATCGTTACAGCTGACAGCGGATTGATTTCTTTCTAATATATTGTTAGAATAATGATAAACCCACCCTAAATTCGGGTGGGTTTTGTTTTTTGTTTCTATAACAACGTTTGCGCTCGTTCCGTAAGGTGACCCTTGGCCGTCCGTTACAAAGGCGAATCAACTTTTCAAGCTCCCCTATAAATCCCAATTTGTTTGCAAAAAATTCATTCCAAAAATTTCTCAAAAAAATTTAAAAATTTTTCAAAAAAACTATTGACAAACCCATTTTTATTTGCTATAATGCAAACAGTAATAGTAATCATTACTATTTACAAGCAAAAAAGAAAGGAAAATTAATAATGAGATACTCCCACCAGAGAGAATTAATTCTCGAGGCGGTGAAAAGTGTCAAAACTCATCCCACGGCAGATATGGTCTATGACAGTCTACGCGCTGACAATCCTAATCTAAGTCTTGGTACGGTTTATCGCAATCTTGCCCTGCTTGCCCTTAACGGTGATATAACCCCCATCTATACAGGTGACAACAAGGTACATTACGATGGTGACACCGAGCCTCATTGTCATTTTGTTTGCAAAAATTGCAACAAAATAATCGATATTTTTATTCAGCCACAAATACCAGCCAAAATTCTTAATGAAACGGAATTCCAGGTTGAAGAAAACAAGACCATATTCTATGGCAAATGCAAGTCCTGTCTTGCATAAACAACTTTATTAAATTATTATTTACAGAAAAAAGGAGATTAAAATTATGTCAAAGTTTGTATGTTCAGTTTGCGGTTATGTTCATGAGGGTGATTCAGCTCCCGAAAAGTGCCCCGTTTGTAAGGTTCCCGCTTCCAAGTTCAACGAAGTAAAGGGTGAAAGAGTTTGGGCTGCAGAGCACGTTCTTGGTGTTGCTCAGGGCGCTCCTGAAGACGTTATCGCAGGTCTTCGTTACAATTTCGAGGGCGAATGCACAGAAGTAGGTATGTATCTTGCAATGGCAAGAGTTGCTCATAGAGAAGGCTACCCCGAAATCGGTCTTTACTGGGAAAAAGCAGCTTGGGAAGAAGCAGAGCACGCTGCTAAGTTTGCAGAGCTTCTCGGTGAGGTTGTAACAGACTCCACAAAGAAGAATCTCGAGATGAGAATCGACGCTGAAAACGGTGCAACACAGGGTAAGTTCGACCTCGCAAAGAGAGCTAAAGAGCTTAACCTCGACGCAATACATGATACAGTTCACGAAATGGCTCGCGACGAAGCTCGTCACGGCAAGGCATTTGAGGGCCTTTACAACAGATATTTTAAGAACTAATCAATTTAACCAATAAAAATGTTTTTCATATTGACCGAGTATTAACGGTCAGTTAACCTTTCTAAAACATATAGCAATCCTAAAGGGCAGGAGAAATCCTGCCCTTTTTCATATAATTCCGCAAATTTCGTTGACTTTATATCCAATAAGTGGTAAAATGTACCTAATATACCCCATGCGGTATAATTCCTGCCGAGGATTGTACGGAGAAAAGGCAATATTATGAAAAAGAGTTTACTTATCATGTTGTTAGTTTGGGCGTGTGTACTAGCGCTCACGGCTTGTGGCGAAGAAACTCACACCCACGTTAAGGATTCTAACGGCCTTGAGTTTAGACTTAATGCTGATGAAAAAAGCTATAGCGTAACGGGCATCGGCATTTGCAATGATACTGATATTGTTATCCCTTCAGTCTATAACGGATTGCCCGTAACTATTATCTGTGATTCTGCGTTCTCGTTTTGCGACTCACTGACAAGCGTAGTTATCCCAGACAGTGTAACGAGTATCGGCAATTATGCGTTCTCGGATTGCCACTCACTTACAAGCGTAGTTATCCCCGACAGTGTAACGAGTATCGGTGATTCTGCGTTCTCGTTTTGCGACTCACTGACAAGCGTAGTTATCCCCGACGGTGTAACGAGTATCGGTGATTATGCGTTCTCGCATTGCGACTCACTGACAAGTATAGAAATCCCCGACGGTGTAACGAGTATCGGCAATTATGCGTTCACTGATTGCGACTCACTGACAAGCGTAGTTATCCCCGACAGTGTAACGAGTATCGGCAATTCTGCGTTCGAGGATTGCGACTCACTGACAAGTATAGAAATCCCCAACAGCGTAACGAGTATCGGCAATTCTGCGTTCACTGATTGCGACTCACTGACAAGTATAGAAATCCCCGACGGTGTAACGAGTATCGGTAATTCTGCGTTCTCGTCTTGCGACTCACTGACAAGTATAGAAATCCCCGACAGTGTAACGAGTATCGGTGATTCTGCGTTCTCGTATTGCGACTCACTTACAAGCATAGAAATCCCCGACAGTGTAACGAGTATCGGTTATCGTGCGTTCTATGATTGCTACTCACTGACAAGCATAGAAATCCCTGACAGTGTAACGAGTATCGGCAATTCTGCGTTCACTGATTGCGACTCACTGACAAGCGTAACATTCGGTGAAAACAGTCAATTAACGAGCATCGGTAACTATGCGTTCTATTATTGCGGGTCACTGACAAGAGTAGTTATCCCCGACAGTGTAACGAGTATCGGTTATTATGCGTTCGAGGATTGCTACTCACTGACAATCTACTGTGAAGCAACGAGTCAGCCTAGCGGTTGGGATTCTGATTGGAATTCCAATAACCGTCCCGTAGTTTGGGGATACACCGAAAACTAATCTAATAAGCAATCCTAAAGGGCAGGAGAAATCCTGCTCTTTTTATTATCTTTATTGACAAAAATCGACCAAGGTGATATAATCATAGTCAAAGCAAGTTGATTTGATGTACAACATACTTTTGCCCACATTGTGAATATCTTTTGCAAAATCGATTTGCAAATTCAATCTAAAGGAAGTGTTATTTTGAAAAACTTTTTCGGCTTTGGTACGGGCGAATATCCTTACGGAAGGCCCGCAGACGGTTTTTTGTCTTGGCAGCATTTAGTATTGGTCTCAACCCTGGTAATAGTTGGTGTATCGCTTGCAATTATTTTGGGTAAACTCAATAAAAACAAAGATAATAAAACTAAAAACACAGTTTTAATTTGGGCAGCCATCCTTATTGATGGCTTTGAGATAGCTAAAATAATAATCGGCAGTGTACAGGATCCGTCCTATTGGAGAGTTTCATTACCGTTGTTTTTGTGTAGCATACAGCTTATTACAATTCCGCTTGCCGCGTTTTCAAAGGGCAGATTTAAAGAGGCCTCTTTGGACTTTGTGTTGATTTTCGGTATTTTGGGCGGTGTTTTAGGAACGGTTGGCGCAACTCAAAACTATAACGCTTATCCCGCGTTTTCTTGGCCAAACGTTGTTTCTGGCATAACTCATACCATTTCGGCATTTGCTTCAATATATATCGCCGTCAGCGGTATGACAAGCATGAAAAAGAAAAATATCCCCATCACCTTTGGAATCTTATTTGGGTTTGGAATAACAGCATATATCGTCAATCTGATTCTTGATTATAACTATATGTTTCTTATGAATCACGACGAAACGCCTTACGTATTGTTATACAATTTGGTAAACGGGAATAAAATTTTATATCCAATATCGGTAATGTTGTTATTTGTTGTTTACGTTTCTATGTTTTATGCTATATATTTGAAAATTCAAAAAAGAAAAATCCAAAAGCTTCAATAATTCGTTAATAGTTATTTATTAAGGAGAAAGGTTATGAATGTAAAAGCACTTTACAATCTCACATACGGTGTGTATCTTATGTCTGCGCGTGAAAACGGCAAGGACAACGCGTGCATTATCAATACTGCCGTTCAGGTGGCAAACAATCCCACAAGAATTTCAGTTGCGGCAATTAAGGGAAACCTCACACACGATATGATCTTGGCAACAGGAAAGCTCAACCTTTCCGCATTGTCAGTTGACGCGCCTTTCTCTCTTTTTGAGCATTTTGGTATGAAATCCGGTAGAGACGTGGATAAATTTGCGACATTTACAGACGTTGCAAGAAGTGAAAACGGACTTTTGTATCTCACAAAATATTCAACCGCTTTTCTTTCTTTGAACGTTGTTGAGTCCCACGATCTTGGTAGCCACACTCTCTTTATTGGTGAGCTTGTGGATGCCGAAACACTTGATAAGGCAGAAAATTGCACATACGGTTACTATCAGACAGTTATCAAGGCAAGTGCGACAAAGCCCGTGGCAAAAACGGGTTGGAGATGTACGGTTTGCAACCACGTTTATGAGGGTGAAGAGCTTCCCGATGACTACATTTGCCCCATTTGTAAGCACGGCAAGGAGGACTTCGAGAAAATCGGTGGTGAAGCTGCTCCCAAGGTAGAAGAAATTAAGCCCGAAGCTACAGTTGGCGGCTCAAAGAAATTCGTTTGCTCCGTTTGTGGATACGTTCATGAGGGTGATTCCGCGCCCGACCAGTGCCCTATTTGTAAGGTTCCCTCCGACAAATTCACCGAGGTGAAGGGTGAGAGAACTTGGGCGGCTGAGCACGTTTTAGGTGTGGCTCAAGGTGCTCCCGAAGAAATTATTATGGCGCTTCGTTCCAATTTCGAAGGTGAATGCACTGAGGTTGGCATGTATCTCACAATGGCAAGAGTTGCCCATAGAGAAGGCTATCCCGAGATCGGTCTTTACTGGGAAAAGGCAGCTTGGGAAGAAGCCGAGCACGCGGCTAAATTTGCCGAGCTTCTCGGTGAGGTTGTAACAGACTCCACAAAGAAGAACCTCGAAATGAGAATCGACGCTGAAAACGGTGCAACACAGGGTAAGTTCGACCTTGCAAAAAGAGCTAAAGAGCTCAACCTCGACGCTATCCACGATACAGTTCACGAAATGGCTCGCGACGAGGCGCGCCACGGCATGGCATTCGAGGGCGCTTATAAGAGATTTTTTGGTTAATTCAAAGTAACATAAAAAAGAGCAGGATTCCCCTGCTCTTTTCTTTGTTTATGGAATTTTTGTGGAATTTCTTCCCTCTCGGCTTTGTTTTGAGAGTGGAACTCCAAGTAAGAGTAGCACCGAGATAACTTGTGGGATTGCCCGAAGCATCGTAAACAATACTTAAAGAGATTATTTGCAAGTTAGGTACTACTCGATTATTCCAAAACTATAAATTCCATATCCTTCGCTATCATCCAAAATAACGCAAAACATCATGATTGTTTTGTCACTTACAAATATTTCATAAGTATATTCATATTTGTAACCCTCCCAAACGACTCCCCATGCGGACGAGGTGAATGAAGAGCCTATTATTTCGAATCCTTCTGAAAAATCAATTTCATTAAATTGTTCAAGCTTAGCGATAAATTTTTCGAATTCTTCTCCGTTTAGCTTTGAAGCGGGGTGTAGGTATTCTTTTGCCACATCGTCGCTCTCTGCTAAAGCATAACAAAATTCATTTCCGTATGCCTGTGCTTTGTCAAAATTGCAACTCGACAAGCAAACGGTAGAAAAAACAACCAATAAAACTAATAATTTTTTCATAATTCTGGCACCCATTTACTCTGCTCCATATGTACCCTGTTCAACATGAACAATACTATAACCATTTTCGTCTTTTTCAACAGCAAAAAGAAGATTCACGACACTATTTCCAATTACAAGCTCACAGCCAAACTTATATGTACACACAAGTGGGTCATACTGCTTAGGATTGAATGTAAACCCATCTCGATCCTTTAGCGCCACCCCGTCTGAAAAACACACATCGTTTTCCAACTCAATTTCTTCTATAAAATCTTGGAGATTATCTTTACTTGGAGTGGAATCGGAACTTAAATACGCTTTTGCCAATTCGATGTCTTCCCCCAAAGCAAGGCAAAACTCCTCCGCAAAGGATACAGCTTCTCTCGCATCTACTAAATCAATTTCAAACAGATAGCACCCTGAAAAGAAAACCATACAAAATATAAGTAGAATTGCTATAAGTTTTTTCATTTCATTATTTTCTCCAATCATATAAACTAAAAGCTAATTAAAAAGGTTATTGAACCATAATGTTATACTTTCAAGATTTCCAATTTCATTATACTTGTATTGGATAGTTTTGTCAAGTGAAAAGGCAAAGCAGGCTTGTAAATCACAAACCTGCCTTTTAATTTGGTTATTTAGTTGTAAGTCACGGTGCCGTCTTTAGCAATTTCCATCGGTGCAGTAAAATTGACAATATTTTGTTAATATGATTTGAATTTTTAAGGAATATATTCGGGTCTATATAATTCAATTCCAAAGAATTCATACACTAATTCATCGTAAAATTGGTTACTATGTGCTAGATGCTCAATAAATTTTCCGTCAGATGTATACTTTGCACACACATCATAATAATCGCCGTTTTCTTGGTCTGAAGTTTGAGATATAACTATAATATTTCCATCGTTTAAATGCATGAGTATGGTATACCCTATTGGATATAAAGAACTATTATTTTCATCCCAAAATAATATCTGAGATAATTTGTCTGCAAATGCCGGTGTTTGATCTTGTTCAAGTTCCTTTATTAAATCCGAATCTTCGAAGCAAATATCATCAAGAACAAGGTCGGGATCAGAGATAAACCAAAACATATTATAAATTCGCTCCGGTGCTTCATCTTGATGAAAATATACCAACTGAACTTTTGTTACGTTGTTTTTTATCCATTCAGAATCAAAAAAATACTCTGGTGGAGCGCAACTGGTGAGAGAGGGCAACAAAGCCAACATCAAACTTAGTAACAAACAAATTTTTTTCATAATATTTCTCCAATCATTCAAACTAAAAGCTAATTAAAAAGGTTATTGAACCATGATGTTATACTTTCAATATTTCCGATTTCATTATACTTGTATTGGATAGTTTTGTCAAGTGACTAATTATCTTCTCTCACAAGTTGACCGTACTCGTCATAGGTGTATGATATTGTATATCCACCCTCTGAAACAGAAGCAATTCGTCCCATATAAGAGATTTTTTGGTTAATTCAAAACAACATAAAAAAGAGCAGGATTCCCCTGCTCTTTTTGTTATTGATTTGGAAAAATTATTATTTGCCAATATTGAAATGCCGTCAGAACTGTGCTATAATGGTTACAGTTGCAAAACATATTTTACGATTACATATTTTGAACCAAAAAACGATGCAAAAGGAACTATTTTTAGTTCCTTTTGCTTTTTTTCGACTTTACATATCACCTTTGTTGTGGTATAATATGTCTCGCAAGTAAGTAAATATCCGCCCTTAGCTCAGTTGGATAGAGTACCGGATTCCGATTCCGTTGGTCGAGGGTTCAACTCCCCCAGGGTGGGCCAGAAAAAGACTCAGGATTGGATACAATTCTGAGTCTTTTTCAACTAAATCCACCCTTTTAGGTGGGTTAAATCGTATTCACGATGAAATCCCACTTGCGTGGGATGAAATCCGCCTCGACGGCGGGTGGGTGGATTTAATTTCATCCAAGCAATGCTTGGATTTCATCTGCCTGTGGCAGATTTCATCGCGTAGCGATTTCATTATTGCTTTTCTTTAGAATTTATGCTATACTTAAGTCGAGGTGATTATTATGGCAGAAAACAAACTCGCAGATTTATCTATTGATTTTGCAGTAAGTATTTTGAAAGTGACTGACGGTATTAAAGGACATTATTCTCTTATAAATCAGTTGGAGCGTAGTGCTACCTCGATTGGTGCTAATATTCGTGAAGCAAAATATGCTCACAGCAAGGCGGATTTTATATCCAAGCTTCAAATCGCATTAAAAGAATGCTATGAAACTGAATATTGGCTTGAACTGATGCAAAAATCCGAAATTTTCACTGGTGATGTTGTGAAAACTCTTTTACACGATTGCGGTGTAATAAGACGAATGTTGATTTCGAGTTGTAAAACTCTAAAGGAGAATGGAAAATGAAAAAACTGATAACTGCAATACTATTATTTACGATAGCATGGTCTTTATGCTCTTGTGGTAAAATTGATAAGCGCATCACCTTTTCGGGCGAGTGCTATCAAACCTTAGAGGTTGAAATCTATTATCTAGAAGAAGTTTACGACAATAGCACTGTACAAAATCTTCGTGATGAAAACATCCCCATATGTGTGTTAAACAATTTGGCTGATGACGGTGACTTAATATCCGATTTAATGAGTGAGATTTCCTCACTTGCATTTAGCCAAGAGGTAATATATTTTCCTGTGGCTATCGATTGGGTTTATACTTATGAAGGATATGTTATATGTGTTGTATATCCAAATGGATATGATATTATTGCTCCCAACGGTCAGTTTTATTATTCTTTAGATCCGAAGGGGAAGGAACACTATAAGTGTGGTCATTCCGATTATTCAGGAGAAACCGAATGGTCGGCAATCATCGAACAATATATAACGAATCATTAATCTACCTATCGTTAAAATTGAACCCATTTTGCAAAATGAACCCATTAGGATTTTGTATCCTTTTCACCAATTACTCTCAAAAAAGCCGTATCTTTAGGGTCGTGCCCTAAAGGACAGTTTTGCAAGAATACGGTATATCTCGAAAGAGGTATGCCGTATTCTTGTTTTTGTTTAAGCGCTTTTGACACTTTGGAGTTCTCGCATCATTTCAATAAGTTCCTTTTCACCGGGGATATCAATAAGCCCTACCGCGGTAAAGTAAACATCAAGACGTACTTGCTTTCTTCCGTCGATCTTTTCGCTATTATGCACTTCTATACGCCGAATGAGCCTATTAACAATGGCGGGTGTTAGTTCTTTAATATCAGTACATTGGCGAATCGTTTCAAGAAACGCGCGGAGATCCACCTTGTCTTGTTCCATCGTCTTTAAGGATTCTTCAGCTTTTGCTGTTTCGGTAACCAACTGATTTTGTTCTGCTTCATAGCTCGCCATCATTTTGGAGAAACGTGCATCGGGGATCTTGCCAAGTACGTTATCTTCGTAAATGCGTTCGATCAGTTTATCAAGCTCCTTTATTCTTCGCTTGTTTCGCTCGATAGTGGCTTTCATATTACGGGAGTTTACCTCTTTCGTAATATTATGCTTCTTGGCGTACATATAGAGGAATACCGCCTCATATTGCTGAATGAACAGTGCCACTCTTTTCACAAGTTCAAGAATGGCTTCCCGAAGGACAACCTCTCTGATAAAATGAATGGAACAAGAACCTCTATTTTCTTTGTAGGCAGAACATCTGTGAAACTCTTGCTCCGGCTTTATGCTTTTAGCCGCGCAAAAATAGAGCTTAGATTTACAATCAGCGCAGTAGAGCAATCCCGAAAACAGACTTTCTCTACCTGTAGCGGTATTTCGTCTACGGCTGTCTCGAAGTTCTTGAACGCGATTGAAGGTGTCTTCATCGATAATAGCTTCTTGTGTATTGGGAATGATCTGCCACTCCTCCTCGGGATTATAAACCGTTTTGTGCACCTTGTAACTGACAAGTGAAGTTTTGAAGTTGACCGTACACCCCGTATATTGACGATTTTCCAAAATGTGTCGGACAGAGGTTGTACTCCATGCGCATTTTCCGCGAGCCGAAATATCATTAGAGGATTTTCTGCCGTTTTCCAAATAATATGCGGTTGGAGATAAAATTTGTTCATCCTCCAATCTACGGGCAATTTTCATGGGTCCAAGTCCTTCAAGCGTTAATTCAAAAATATAGCGAACAACCTTCGCCGCTTCCTCATCAATAATCCATTGTTTGGGATCATCTTGGGATTTGATATATCCATAAGGGATAGCTGCGGCAATTCGTTCTCCTTTGTCCGCCTTGGACTTCCACACAGCACGGATCTTCTTGCTCGTCTGCGCTGCGTACCACTCGTTGAAGATGTTGTTGAACGGCATCATCTCCGTGCCGGTGTTCTTTAGAGTATCAACGTTCTCTTGAATTGCTATAAAGCGGACACCGAGTGTAGGATATTTAATCTCCAAGTATTCACCAACGTCGAGGTAGTTTCGACCGAAGCGGCTGAGATCTTTTACAATGACTACGCCTATCTCTCCGTTTTCGATCATCCGCTGCATACGCTGAAAGTCCGGACGATCAAAGGTCGTACCCGATATGCCGTCGTCTACAAAGAACATTGTGTTGTGGAATCCGTTTGCCCTCGCATATTGGGCAAGGATTTCTTTTTGGTTGGATATACTGTTGCTTTCGCCCTCGCGCCCGTCGTCCTGTGACAGACGGCAGTAAAGGGCGGTTATTTTATTCTCGGCTTGTTTTATCATATTTCACCTTTTCCTTTCTGTAAGCCGAGCATTGCTGTAAGGTAGCCCTATTATACAATGCCCGGCGCATCCTTGCAATTCTGTCACGGCAAATCATCCGTTAGCTTTTGCGTGAGGATCAGATCACGAAACTGAGAAAGCAACGTGCTTGTACCATCCTCGGAAAAATGGGTGTTGACCACGTAATCGACCGTTCCGATGCGCTTTGTGAAATTGAGTGCCGAAGGATAATGAACAAGCGGCGCGTTCTGAATGGCAGCTGAGTCGCGTGTAAGATATGGGATATGCTCGTCCAAAAATATCGGTTCATCAATATTGATAGGTTCACGAACAACGATGGTACGAACATCGGGTAATTCTATTTTCTTTACCATAGGCACTCTCCTTTCATCTGCCCTCACGATCACTACGCTTTTTCAGTTGACGAATACGTTCATTCTCTAATAGGCGCAGTATGGTGGCTTCGATCTGAGAAATGGATAAGTTGCGCCCGAAATACTTATCGAGCTTTTCTCTCTGTATCTTGACCGTTTCCTTTTGGTTCGGCTTTTCCTCGGTCATAATATCGAAGATGGTGTCCATATCCAATTTGCCGTCTTGGCTGAGCCGCTTCAAACGAATGGCTTGGCTGAGGGATGGGGTGGCATCTTCGCTCTCAATGGTTGTCAGTAGGTCGTACTGCTCTTGCTCCTGCAAATGAGAAAGCTCTACGGCGGGGCGAAATGCTATGCGCCCTTCGTCCACCATATCAAGCAGTTCGGGAATAAGCAGGTTCAGACGGATATAGCGGAATACTTGGTCACGGCTTTCTCCCGCAGCATTTCCGATCTCTGCTGCGCTGTCGATTGCCGACTTTGTTGCCATTGGCGACAAAGTAAGATCTGTACGCTCTCCTTGTCTTTTCATCGCGTCCATCTTCATCTTGTAAGCCTTGGCTTTCTCGCTTGGGAGAATATGCTCACGATGCAGATTGGAGTCCACCATTTCAAGAATAGCGTCCTCTCGACTAAGCTCTTTAACGATGGCGGGGACTGCTTTAATCCCAAGCTTCTGACACGCAAACAAGCGGCGGTGTCCCGATACGATCTCATACTCGCCGTTATTCAACGGGCGCACGGTGAGGGGAGTGAGTATGCCTTGGGTATAGATACTTTCAACAAGGCTCGCCATTTCTTCATTGTCAACCACCTTGTAGGGATGCTCCTCAAAGGAACGGAGCGCGGTAATGGGTAATTCTGTTACTGTAATTTTTTCTTTAACTTCTGTCATTCAACGTCCTCCTTATTGTTGATTTCGATCATCTTGGCTCTTGCCAACTGTCGGCGTTCTTCTGTATACGGTGCAGTAAGGCGGATGGAAAATCTGTCCTTGTCGATCTCAAAGGAAAGGTATCCAAGCTCGTCATCGTAGGTCTGCCTGCAAAGTGACGGGAACTTCTCAGCAAAGGCAAGCAGCCGCTTCTTCAAAGCGGTGTTGTGTGTCCGTATCACGACGGGCGCGGGCGTTTCATCGAAATAGATTTCGGTTGTTTTTTCATTCTTTTTCTTGTTTGTAATCATAAAGTCCTCCTAAATTGGGTTTGTTTTTGAAGTAAGGCGTTTTTCGTTCAAAAAGGCTCGGTCAAAAACATAGAAAAATGCGTATTTTCAAATATAAAGTACATTTTTGATGTGGGATGCGATTTGAAGTATCAGAAACGAAAAAATGCCGTTTTTCTTCGGTCAAGACCGTAAAAGTGCTTTTGTGGACGGCTACAAATTTGTACGGTCAAGACCGTCAGTTTTAATTATCAAACTATGGTGGACACGCGGTGTCCATCCTAAAATCAAAGGTTCAAAATGAGCCTTTGATCGTGACGGAAAATCAAGTTAGCAATTTAATAACTTGATTTTTATCTCTCCTCACGTCCGTTCTTTTTGAGTGCGGCTTTCTGCTTTTCTTGCTCGACGGCTTGCGGGAACTCGATGCGCTCGACCGTCTTTTCAATATCATCACTGCGGTCGTAAATATCCTTGCACATTGCATATTCCTTGCGAAGCGGCTTAAGCTTGTCCGAGATAGCAAAGATCTGTTCGCGTATCGGCTGCATCTCGTCGGGATTCTTCATCCACCGCATCTTGTTGCGGAGCTGCTGCCGCTCCTTATAAAGTACATCCATTTGCGCACGAACCTTAAGCGCGTGCTGTATCAGATCATCCTTCGTATCAAGGAAATACTTGCCGAGGAATTTCGCCTGCTCCGAATACATACGAGCGCGGCGCACGTCCTCTTTGATTGCGGCATAAGCTTCGGGATTCTTTGGGATCACCTTGGGTATCGCTCCGAGGAGATAGCAGTAGTGAAGATAAAGCGCGTAAAGTCCCGTTGGTTTCTCTCGCAAGGTCGGTTGGTAATATGGGATCGGTGTCCATTGACGATTGTGAGCGTTATTCCGTATCCTCGCTTCAATATCCTCCTCGGTATATCCTTTGCCGAGCTTATCCAAGCGAAAGAATTTGTCATATCCGTATGGCTTGATGCGCAGAAACTTCCCACGTTGCTCAATCGTATAGCCGAGGCTTCGCATACGGTTGTAAAAGTTCTTGATAGTAAATTCCCGTCTTGCCACCACGTCGATGTCGGCACGTATCTGCCGACGTATGGTGGGGATGCCTTTCTTTTCTGCATGAACCTCTGCGATATGCTTGTGCCTATCCTTGCTTGGATTCTCAATCACAGATAAGCCGTACTCCCTGCAAAGTCGGTCAGAGGTGTCGCGCATGAGCTGATAGGTGGCATTGCAATCGTGATAACGCCTACCCGAAAACCCCGAAGCTGAAAGGCAGAAATGATTGTGTACGTGTCCTTTATCGATATGGGTGGCGACGATCACGGGAAAGTCTTCGCCCCACAGCTCATTGGCAAGCTGAATACCAATGGCGTGAGCGACATCGGGTGTTACCTCGCCTGGCTTGAAGGATTGGTATCCGTGGTAGCATTGTATCTCGGACGGCGACGTACCCTCCAAGAGCGTCAGCATAACCTCGTTGGCATTCTCGGGGGTGCAGTTAATGCCCGTGACGAATTTCTTTTCCTCCGTAGCAAAGTGATCTGAAGAAAGTCCAAGCGCTTCGGCGGCGAGGCGCATCTCTTCATCGTCGAAACCGTTTTGAATTTCCATCGTGGTTTTGTTTTTGTTGGCAACGTAGGCGAGGAGCTTACTGACGTGAGCGCTTACGTCCCAAATCTTAGTGGTTGCCAATCAGCTTCACTCCTTTCTTGGCGTACTGTTGTTGGATCGCGCCAAGCACTTTCATCACCTCGTCGGCATAGCGGCGGTATTCAAGGTCATCCACAAAGCCGAGCGTGTTTGCCCGCGCTGCGATCTGATTCATACTCACGCCCAAGCGACGAAGCTCTCTTGTAAACTCTTTGACTTCCACCGAGGGAGGAGCAACCGGCTCGATCCAATCGATAAGCAGCCGCAGATATTTGCTCTTATCTCGCTTGAACATCTCCGCATCTCTGCACAGCTTTTCATACTCGGCATCATTCAAATAGACCTTTACGAGGTGGGTGCGCTTGCGCCCGCCTTTTACTTTTTCCTCTGTCTGTTTCATTCTGTTTTTACTCCTTTGTCATAGATTTTTATTATACATTTTTAAGTACGGGGGTCTGGGGTTCTCCCCACCTTCGCATTTTGTGTCCACAAATGCAGTGCTTGTCAAGAAAAGCAGACGGACTACAAGCCCGTATCATTTTGAAGTAAATTTCATTTTCGTTCTCCTTTCCTTCGATAAATTTTGACATTGAAAGCGCAAAAAAAGGCAGGTATCATTTACAAACCGCCACAACAAAACATAATAGAATTTTCATTCTGATTATGCGTGTGATGATATGTAACTGATACCTACCCTTATGATCCCATATTCACAGATGGGAGGATGGATCACTAAAAATATGTGTTATTTAATTTTATAATTGTAATAGCTCGACGCGTATTCGTAACGAGAACGAGGACGCTCTTTTTTCGGAGATAGCACACAATGAATGGTTTGCGATTCCTCTTGTTGCTCACCAATCTCATCGTTGATGACACCTTCAAACACAAGTGCGCCTTGCGGAAGAAGATTTTCTTGATAAATTTCTGTTACTCTGTGATTGAACACGTGAACGTATTCGAAGCGCACATACGGCGCAAGAGAACGGAACTGACGACGAATAAGTTCTGTTCCAATGTGGCGGCGGACACCTATGTATTGCTTACACTTGGGGCAAATGATAACGTAATCGGCTACGCCGTTTTCTTCAAGAAGCGATAACACCGTTTCATTTTTTGCCACGGCATCCCCTGCGAACATAATGTTCTTCGCGTGACATGCAGGGCAATCGAATGTCGGAAGCTTATACTTCTTCGGCAAAGTTCTTTGCTTATAATCCGCATTGACGATCTCATCCAATCGTTTCTGTCGGTCAGCCTCCGTCTTGAAATCTTTTTCAAATCTGCCTTGCGCGGAGGTAAGGTCATATTTTTTGGGGGGCATCGACTACCTCCTTTTCTTCAAACGGTGCATTACGCAGACCGCAACTCCTTGTATCTTCAGATCTCTCGGATAAATGTCGGGATAGGTTTCCTTGTCCTCGTTGCAGGAGCGGAGAATATATCTGCTGTTGTCGCAAACAAGCTCCTTGAGGTTGTTAAGACCTTCATAGAGAGCCACAACGTAATCTCCGTCGCTTGCGGTATTTTGCTTACGAATCACAACGTAGTCGCCTTCGTTCACACCTGCATCGATCATAGAGTCGCCCTTTGCGATCAGTACGAAGAACTCACCCGTGCCGACCAAACTTTCGGGGAGACGGATATACTCGATGACTTCTTCTGTTTCTTCTTCGCCCTCGCCGCAACGAACGTAACCGAGGACGGGAGCAGAAGCGTGACGCGATTCCAAATCAATACGCTTGGTAGAGATCGACTTGCGACCGTTGTATTCAAGCTCGCCGCTTTCTTTGAGCGAGAGCAGATAACGATGCACGGTTGCCAAAGCAATTCCCGTTCCCTCCGCGATGGTTCTCACGGCAGGAATCTCGTTATATTCGTTGTAATACTCGTCGATGAAATCAAGTATCACACTCTTCTTCGATTCGTCTTGTCTTCGCATAACGCCTCCGAGAAACAAAATGTTTCAGTATGTAGAGTTATTATATCACATAAAATTTCCATTGTCAAGAGGTTAGTGAAAATATTTGTTTCAGTATATTTTT